>JAJDND010000071.1 GCA_022340885.1 Desulfobacterales bacterium
TCATTGCTGACTTCCGTGGGATCACTCGAAGCCGTTCAAGGGGTAATGGTAACCGCTGAACTGAAAGGAAAAGTGGAAAAAATCGCCTTCGATCCCGGCGCAATGGTGCAGGCCGGTGACCTTCTGGTGCAGCAGGATATCTCATCGGAGACAGCTCAGCTTCAAGCGGCGGAAGCTGCCGTGTCACTCACGAAGATCACGCTCGAACGTACCCGTAAACTGCTCACCGAAAAAACCGTTTCTCAATCCCAATATGATAACGCCGATGCACAGTACAAGCAAGCCGCCGCCCAGGTCGACAATATCCGCGCGACCATTGCCAAAAAGACCATCCGGGCGCCCTTTGCCGGCCGGCTCGGCATCCGCTTGATCAACCTGGGCCAGGCCCTCAATGAAGGAGACGCCATTGTTTCACTCCAGTCCTTCGATCCGATTTTTGTAAATTTTTCCCTGCCGCAACAGGAACTCGCACAAATCAGACAGGGGCTTGTCGTGCGAATGACGACCGATGCACTCCCCGGCAGGACGATCGAGGGCAAAATCACGGCAATCAATCCGGCCGTAGACGCCGCCACACGGAATTTCCGGGTTCAGGCGACGGCGGCCAATCCCGAAGAACAGCTCCGTCCCGGCATGTTCGTCAACGTTGCCGTGGTGTTGCCGGCTCAGGAAAAAGTGCTCCCCATTCCGGCCACGGCCGTGCTTTACGCGCCTTACGGCGACTCTGTGTTTATCGTGGAGGAAAACAATAATGAAAAAACCGGACGGCCGGGCAAGATCGTACGCCAGCAGTTTGTTCGACTCGGAAAAAAGCGCGGTGATTTCGTTGCCGTCGCTTCCGGATTGAAAGAAGGTGAAACCATTGTGAGCACCGGTGTTTTCAAATTGCGAAACGGTCAAGCCGTTGTGGTGAACAACTCCCTGGCCCCCGAATTCAAACTCAAGCCCAAAACCAAAGATAATTGATCCGGCATCATCGTAATGGATGCCAATATAGTGACACCGAAGCATGAAACTCACGGACCTTTTTATCCGCCGCCCCGTCCTCGCAATGGTGGTCAATCTCGTTATCATTATAGCGGGGTTGCAGGCGATTCGTTCGCTCAACGTCCGCCAATACCCCCGCAGCGAAAACTCGGCGGTGACGGTAACCACCATCTATGTCGGCGCCAGCGCCGACCTGGTGCGCGGGTTCATCACGACGCCGCTGGAACGCGCCATCGCGGCGGCAGACGGCATCGATTATCTCCAGTCGGAAAGCAGTCAGGGTAAATCGACCATCACCGCACGCCTCAAGATCAACTACGACCCGATCAAGGCGCTCTCGGAAATCAGTTCCAAGGTAGACCAGGTCCGAAATGACTTGCCTCCGGAAGCCGAAGTGCCCATCATCAATGTCGAGTCAGCCGATACCCAGTTTGCATCGGCCTATCTCAGTTTTACGTCCAAGATTTTAAAACAAAATGAAATCACCGATTACCTCGTCCGCGTCGTGCAGCCGAGGTTTTCAGCCGTTGATGGCGTGCAGCGTGCCGATATCCTCGGCGCCCGCACCTTTGCAATGCGCGTCTGGCTCAAGCCCGACCGAATGGCCGCTCTGAACATCAGCCCGATGCAAGTGCGTCAGGCCCTGGCTGCCAACAACTACCTCGCCGCCGTCGGACAAACCAAAGGTTCCCTCGTCCAGGTCAACCTGACTGCGAACACCGATCTTCGCTCCGTTGAGGAGTTTAAGCGTCTTGTCATTCGCGAGCAGGGCGGCGCAACGGTGCGACTGGAGGACATCGGCGATGTCGTTTTGGGTGCCGAGGATTATAATGCGGAAGTACACTTCTCCGGACAAACTGCCGTATTCATGGGCATCTGGCCGCTGCCCACCGCCAATTCGCTGGACGTGATCCAGCGCGTGCGCACCGAGATGGCGGGCGTCCAAAAGGATCTGCCCATTGGTATGCAGGCCCGCGTCGCCTACGATGCAACCACTTACATTCACAACGCCATTTATGAAGTGCTCAAAACCCTTAGCGAAACCCTGCTCATCGTTGTCATCGTCATTTTCCTGTTCCTCGGCTCCGTTCGATCGGCGCTCATTCCCGTAGTGGCCATTCCCTTGTCTCTTATCGGCGCGGTGTTTTTGATACAGGTGTTCGGTTTTACCATCAACCTGCTCACATTGCTGGCCATCGTGCTGTCCGTAGGGCTTGTGGTCGATGATGCCATCGTTGTGGTGGAAAACGTGGAGCGGCATTTGAGCCTGGGACACTCACCCTTTGACGCTGCCGTGCTCGGCGCTCGGGAACTCGTCGGTCCCATCATCGCCATGACCGTGACGCTGGCGGCCGTCTATACGCCCATCGGTTTTCAAGGCGGCCTTACGGGTGCCCTCTTTCGCCAGTTTGCCATCACCTTGTCGGGAGCGGTCATTATTTCCGGGATTGTCGCCCTCACGCTCTCGCCCATGATGTCGTCCAAGATACTGAAACCCGGGATGGCGGAGCGAGGCCTTTCAGGTAAAATATCTCGTGATTTCAATCGTTTTCGTAAATTCTACGGCCGTCGTCTCAATGCCACCCTCGATTCCCGTCTGGCCGTGTATATGGTGTGGATCGCTGTGAGCCTGCTGACCATCCCCATGTTCATCATGTCTCCAAAGGAGCTGGCGCCCACCGAGGACCAGGGCGTCATTTTCGGCATCATCGACGCAGCGGCCGACTCCACGCTCGATCAGAACAGCCGGTATGCCGCGGCAGTCAACCGGGTTTTTCTGGGAGAACCGGAGTCCGACTTCACCTTTCAGGTGACGTATCCGACTTCCGGTTTCGGCGGCATGGTGTTGAAGCCGTGGGACGAGCGCAAACGCACCGTCTTTCAAGTGCTGTCCGACGTCCAGAAAAAACTCCATGCCATCACGGGAATCCGGGTGTTGCCGGTGACGCCTCCCGCGCTCCCGGGCGGCGGTCGGTTTCCTGTGGAATTCATTCTGGCATCCACGGCCGATCTGGAACAAATTTTGGACTTTGCCAGACAGATCCAACTCAAAGCCATAAAAAGCGGTCTGTTTGCCTTTCCGCCGATCATCGACGTCAAAATCGATCAGCCCCAGTCGGAACTCGTCATCCATCGCGATATGGTGGCGGATCTGGGGCTCAACCTTCAGCAGGTCGGTGCCGACCTGGCATCGATGTTGGGCGGAAATTACGTCAACCGCTTCAGCATTGCCGGCCGCAGCTACAAGGTTATCCCGCAAATCAAGCGCATGGACCGCCTCAATCCGGATCAGCTTAAAAATATTTACATTACCGGACCGAACGGGCAGCTCGTACCCTTCAGCACGGTTGCTACGATCCGAAACTCCACTGTTCCGCGCACCCTGAACCGCTTCCAGCAGCTTAACGCCGTTACGATCAGCGGCGTCAGCGTCCGTCCCCTTGACGAGGCGCTACGCTATCTGGAGAATGAAGCCGCCAAGATCCTGCCAAAAGGATATGTGATCGATTATACGGGAGAATCGCGCCAGCTGCGCTCCGAGGGGAATAAGTTTCTCCCGGCATTCGGACTTGCCGTGGTTCTTATCTTCCTTGTGCTTGCGGCGCAGTTCAACAGTTTCCGCGATCCCTTCGTCATTCTCGCAGGCTCGGTGCCGCTGGCGATGTTCGGCGCGCTTATCTTCACCTTCCTGAAAATGCCCGATCCCAATATTCCCTTCTGGACCCGCGGCTGGACGACCACGCTCAATATATATTCGCAGGTAGGACTCGTGACTCTTGTCGGTCTGGTATCCAAAAACGGTATACTTGTTGTCGAGTTCGCCAACAAGTTGCAGACGCAGGGACGATCCAAACGTGAAGCCGTACATGAAGCGGCTCTGACCCGGTTGCGCCCGATTCTCATGACGACCGGAGCCACCATCGCCGGTCACTTTCCGCTGACGCTGGTCACCGGCGCCGGAGCCGCCGCCCGTAACTCCATCGGCCTTGTCCTTGTGGGCGGAATGGCTGTCGGAACCCTCTTTACCCTTTTTGTCATTCCGTCCATTTACATGCTGGTCGCCCGCGACCACTCCAAGGACTTCTCCCGCAAAGCCGCCGCATCCAAAGCGTAGGACGCAAATTGAACATCGCTAAAAGTCGTTCAAGACTTCAACTTTCTTTTCGACAAACAGATAAAAAAAACCTATGCCGATCGCTGTAACATTTGACTCCGTCCCTAAAATGTTCTAATATAAAATCTAAAATTGTTTCAGCGAAAAGGCAAAGCTGTCGAAAGGCAGTGACGCAAAGCCACGGGTCAACAGCGACAAGGGCCGAGACCTTTGAAAAATGTTCATTTTTGTTCGAGCTCAAGGAAGGCGCAAATTTTACCCACAGGAATACATTGGTATTTCGAGGATTAAAACTTGATCCTGACTTAGAAATCGGGCAAAAAGGGGCGCTTTTCAAAGGTCTCGAGCCATGATAGCCGGGTTGCCGAAGGCACCGGATAACGCCTTCATCCTATCGGGTATTGAGGCGTTTTTTATTTTCATAGGTGAAGTTATGAAAAAAATTAAAGTCACCCCTGGAAATCAGTTGAGAAAAGAGATCATCAATTACCTGATTGACTTTCCATTATTTGATGCGCTCGAGGGGAACCAACTCAATATTGTTGCAGAAAATATGAATTATTTGGAAATCGATAAAGGTGAAATCCTTTTTAAAGAAGGGGATAAAGGAGATTATATTTGTTTTGTGCTGGATGGGGTCATAGATGTCCTTAAAAAATCCGTGACCGGAGACAGTGTCGTCATTGCTGTATTACCCAAGGGGCGTTCTTTTGGCGAAATGTCTATTCTCGATAACTTTCCCAGATCGGCAACGGCAAGAGCCCGCACAAACTCGTCTCTTCTTACTTTAACCCGGACGAGTTTCGAGAAGATACTCAAGGACTATCCTCAAATCGGTATAACAATTCTCAAAGGAATCTCAAGGATGCTGAGTCAAAATCTGCGTCAAACATCCTCTAAACTTGCTGACTACATATTACCCATTGCATGATTTATATCAAAAAAGGCGGTGTCGTTTGACCCCGCCTATGTCATTCGAAAATCTCAGGTTCTGCAATAAACTTCCCTGGAAGTGGTTTCAAAACCTTCAATCGGGTTTAAGGTCAAGGCGGCCAACCGCAGGAATATCGAGAATATTTCGAGGATTGGACGTCTCAGTCCAACACAGAGATTGAGCCCGAGGGGAGGTTTTGAGACCACTTCTAACACATGATGCCGCTGTAGTATCTTGGGCTGTCTGTTTCGCTTCTATTTTCATCGATCGCAAGACTTCTATTACATGCGCACCTGCGATCTTTGCCCGATCTTCTTTCCGGCAAATAGGCTGTATACGAAAACTCCCTCCTGTCAACACCTAAGCGCCTGTCTTTATGATCATTTATGCCTTCATTGTTTATGCGGCAATTCTTTTGTCTCTTTTTAAATGTAGAATCACTACTGATATGCATTTGCTTTGACCTTTAGAAAGGAGAACAGATGAGTTATCAGGAAAAGGTTTTCAGCCATAAATATAATCCACCCATTAAAATTAAAAGCGGTATCAGAATGTTTATAATTTCCATAGCTTATCTCCGACGATCACCGTTTATTTCAATTCCCCCCGAACAGGTAGTGTTGTCCGACACGCGCAGATAAAATCAGATAGAATAAATAGCTTATAGATACTGTAGCAATTTCCCTGCCAAAATATGACAATAAAACCCAAGAAGTTTTTGGCTTATCGATTAATAGGACGAATCTAATATGTTACACGATGAAACGCCCGGAATTTGTATCTATACCTTATCCATTAAAATACCCTAAAAATCGATTTTGATGTTCAAATTTTTGAACCCTCTTAGCGGCTTTATTGTGTAGTTTATCAATTTAACTGCAAAAAGCTGCCGTATCGCCGGTTAAAATTTTTGAACCCTATTGGGAGCGAATCCGATAACCCCTCAAATAATAATGAAGAATTGCCCTTTCCCCAGATTCAAATTTTTGAACCCGAATATTACCTGGCCAACTGTCTCAATGTAACCCATTCATTTTAAATCGAAAGAAAATTTTTATCATTAGGTATTGCAATTGATAACAGTTTAAGTTATTCGTTTTTTAATGATAATGACAATTTTGCAGCCTCGATTTCGAACGATTCGGATCTTTTTTTTTAATTTCTGAATTCATTCATTTCCTGCACCGCACCATTGATCGATTGCGATGGTTTTTTTGAGAGATTCGTCATGATTCCGCCACGAACAAAACAATCAAATCTGTCACAATAAAGGAGGCAATGTTATGGCACAAGGAAAGAGCATCATAGATTATGCAATGAAACAGGAAAGAGATGGAATGACGTTTTATAATAAAGCCTCTCGCAAATTCGGGGACAAAGAACTCAAAAAGCTCTTTGCAAAACTTGCCGGGGAGGAGAAAAAACATTTGGAATCATTCAAAAGTCTAAAGGTCAAGGCCCAGCAAAAAAACGTCGATGAAAGTTTTCGCTCCACTGGTGTCGATGAGTATCTTGAGGCATTGATCAAGGAGGGAATTTTCCCGAAGGATGAGGCCATGTCGAAACAGATCGATAAACTAGAATCCGTAACGGACGTCTGTGCGCTGGCCATGACAGCGGAGAAGAATGCGATCCTTCTGTATTCAGAACTGGCCAAAGCATCCACCGACAAGGAACAGAAAAAAATGTTCAACCAGCTGGTCAAGGAAGAAAAAAGCCACATCGCCATGGTCAGCGCACTGAGGGCGGACCACGATCCAGCCTATGCGGCCATGAAGTTCGGCCGGTTTTTTTAAGCTTGTCCCATAACCACAGGATCAGCGGACCGCCACCCCAATTATAAGTTTTATTCATCTTATTTGACAACCGGGCCTCCCCCGGCGCCGATCCGTTTTATTCGGTTGACCATGTCTTTGAAACTGATACGGTTGTCCGGATTTTGATTGACAATATTTACGCCCGAAAAGGCACCCCTTTTAACGAAGTACTCAACGCCGTTCTCTTTGACGGTGCCGTGAATCGCGAACACGTCGTTTTCCAGAGATGCCCGGATACCGATTTTTTCATAGGGAAATGTTTTGAAAAAAGAGGCAAAGGTGCCGGCCAATCCCATAAACGGGTTTTGTCCCCCGCCGATTTGCGCAATATTTTCTACGGCTTTGATGCTGATTTTTTGGGGAATTCCCTTTTTTCGCACTGTTTCCAGCAACAGGTTGAACCGCTGGGGTTGGCCGTAGGCTATCTCGGCATTGCGAAGATCACCCGCCAAGACCCCCTCTATCTTTCCGAAAGCCGTACCTGTCGTCATTTCAGACAATAACAGATTCTTCCATGTTGCATTGAACTTAAAAATCGGCGAGGGCGTAAAGATCCCCGAAGCGCCCAAACCCGAAAAAATGATGCTGCCGCCAAATGCCTCTGCCTTAAGCTTCCCCCGGCTGGAAATGGCGTGATGTTCATATCGGACAGGATCGAGGATACCGGTTAGAGAACCCTTCAAGGGCCGCGTCCAGATCTTGGATAAAAGAGGCTCCAGCTGTACATCCTCAACTGCCAGTCGGGTTTGGACGGAAAGATCCGGACCGAAGAGATGATTGACATACACGGATCCCAGGTTAAGATCTCCACCGGGCACTTTGATCATGGTCGGATACAGAACGGATATCCGGTTCGGTCCGATATTCAGAGGAAGTTTTAGGGGTTGTTCCGGCAAAAAAGGAACCGTCGCGGATTGAATCGACAGCCGACCTTTCAGCGTTTTGGCAGGGACTTTTGTCGGCGGGCTATGGTACCAAACCGGCAGATCGAGCTGAATTCCTCTTAAACCGATTCCCTTTTCGGGCAACATAAAGCGTCCCCCGAGCCACTTCATGCGCCCCGTGACTTCCCTCGCATCCGGGGTTTCTTTTAAATTGATATTGGCAGAAACGGTTCCATTGGTTTCAAGGGTTGCCAGAAAAGGGTTTTCCGTTTTGTAAGGCTCCTGAAGGAAATAATGAAATATCGGTTTCACGGGTGTCTGTGGCAAGGTCACCGTGAAATCGGCTTTTGTTTTCGCCGGCGTCCGATGAAGGCATCCCCGGATTTCAAGGGGCAGGATACCCGTTAGGTCGATTCGAAGTTTGGAAATTTCCAACAGTTTTTTTTGAATACCGTAGCCGCATTTCAAAGAGGCGACAACGGGGTTTTTTTTCAGGTTCAGATAATAACGCCCCCAAAGGGCTTCGCCGGCGTTGGCGTCCATATCCGCGGAAAAATTCAGAATGGAAAGATTTAAATCCGCAACGCCTTTGATTGCTGATCTTATGGAGATGTTTTCTCCGATTATACTTCCGTCTTTATTTTGAAAAGCAAGATCATCAAAAGATAGTTTTGCATGGACCTGCCAGGGTCCGGTTAGAGGTTTTTCCACATCGATCCCGATGGCATCACGAACCTTAAAATTCCAATTCAAAGGAAGCAGGTGAAATGCGTTGGCCGCCTGGAAAAGCCCGGTATTATTTCCTTGAATTGACAGGTTGAAAATGCGCTTGCGCAGATGCGCGGCAAGCCAAATATTTTTCAGACCCAATGCCTCTAACCGGACTTTCGGCAGTTCAAACGATCTTTGTCCCAAATCCGTGCGGCCGTCCCGAATTTGGGCGCGGATATCTTCGATCACAATGTTCCGGGTGCCGGCGTTGATTTTTGCCTTGGGGATTTGGACGGTCACATCCGCGATCTCGATCACCGGATATCGGCTCGAAACCTTCTGTGCGATGATATCGATATCCAGCGGTGAAATCAGCCTGCCGGTCTTTTCCGCCAATGAAAGACCTCTGACCCGAAGTTTCGAGCCGACAAGGGAGATCTTTTGTCGGTTTATGTCATAGGTCAACGCGGTTTCCATGGACAATGATCGGACGGCTGATACGGAAACCGGCGACGATCCCGTCTTTTTCAAACCATCGGGGAATGAAATCTCGTGGCATTGAACGGTAAGATCTTCGAACCGGAATAGTTTTTGAGCATGGGTATACGTAAATTTTGATGCCGCGTCCGCCCTTTGAAGCGCCAGCTGCGGATCTTGAAGTCTCATGTCTTGGGATCGAAGCGTGCCGCTGAATTTTAGGTCCTTGATGTCGAAAGTTTTCCCGAAAAAGATGTTCACCTTCGGCGCCGCAACATTCATATGATGATTGAAATCATCAACGTTTAGTGCAAAAGACAAAGACAGCGGTCGGTCGGCTGCGGCTGCGGCATGAATTTCATGGGCTCGGATCGATTGACCGCCCACAACAGCCGAGACACTTCCGTCAAGAAGCTCCCCCGACTGAAATCGGATATTTCTGAAAAAAAAGAATCCGATAAGATCCCGAACCATTCCGGTCGGAAAAGAAGGACTTTTTTTCGCCGGAAGGATACCGGGAAATTTGAACCCGTCAGGCGAAAGGTCAATATACAGACCGGATACTTGTATATTTTTAAGAACAAGAGATCTGTTTCCCCACGGCCCCTCAACCGTCATATCCACCCTGATGGAAGGGACCTTAATGGAAAAGGTCTGACCGGCTTTTACGGGTTTGAAGGAGATGCCTTCGGCCTCTACGGACATTGGGTTTAGCGAATAGGAAAGTTTTTCTATGCTGCAGGATGCGCCCGTAGATGCGGAGAGCGATCTTACGAATATCGGTTTGACGAGGTCCGGATGATAATAGAGGTACAGGCCGGTACCTGAAACAAGAATCGCGACAATACACAGGGCGATGCCTGAAACCAGGAAAATTTTTTTAATCGGCGCCATCGTCGTCCATTGAATTCGGTATTATCCGTTGTTTTTCTTGTGAATTATATAGAAACTTGATATGAAAATCCTAACAGGAGATAACATGCCGAATTACGGTTCATCCCACATGCCGGAAAGCTCTTCCTCGTCCATCCATACGAGCATGATAGCGCCGGGCGTCCTTGGAGTCAAGATTATCGGGCGGCTCGATTCGTTGAGCACGGGCAGCATCTGGCGTGAGACAAATCTGGAGCTTGACAGAACATCGCCCAAGCAGGTGATCGTCGATGCATCTGAAATTGAATATTGTGACGGTTCGGGCATCGGCTATTTGTTTGAATTGCGGCGGCGCCTGGAAAAAGGCGGTGGCGAACTCAGCATTCGCGGGCTTCATAAAGAGTTTCAGCAACTGCTGGATCTTTTTAAGCCTTCGGAATTCGAAGAACCACCGGAAATCAAACCCGAATCCTTCGGCTTTTTCGAAAAGATCGGACAGTCCACCGGCAAAATCTGTGAAGAAGCCCGTGCGCTTGTCGAATTTGTGGGAGAAACCGGTACAGCGCTGCTCAAGGCTTTGCTCAACCCAAAACAGGTGCGCTGGAAAGATGCCCTTTTAGTGGCGGAGACCGCCGGTGTCAATGCACTGCCCGTTATTACCCTCATCGGTTTTCTGATGGGTCTGATCATGGCATTCCAGGCGGCCATTCCCATGCGGCAGTTTGGTGCGGTAATTTATGTGGCCAACCTCGTCGGACTCTCCATGGTCCGGGAACTCGGTCCGCTCATGACCGCCATTGTTCTGGCCGGGCGGTCCGGCTCTGCCTTTGCCGCAGAGCTCGGCACCATGAAAGTCAACGAGGAAATTGACGCGCTGGTCACCATGGGACTCGATCCCGTGAAATTTTTGGTGGTGACCCGGCTCCTTGCCGCGGTTATCATGACGCCGCTTCTGACCCTGTTTGCAGATTTAATCGGTGTTTTGGGAGGATCCATTGTCCTGATTTCTTTAGGCTATTCCTTAGCCACCTATTTTAGACAGATATTCTCCACGGTGACGTATGTTGACCTGCTGGGGGGGCTGTTCAAATCGATTGTTTTCGGTCTTTTGGTAGCGGGTATCGGGTGTTTGCGGGGCCTGCAGACGGAAATCGGCGCCAGCGCCGTCGGGGAATCCACCACCCGGGCGGTTGTTGGCGGAATTGTGCTGATCGTTGCCGTGGACGGCATCTTTTCGGTAGTGTATTATTATCTGGGCATTTGAAGGCTTATGAATCCGGTCCAAGATACGATTATCGGGGTTGAAAAAATTACGGCAGGCTACAAAAATACAGTTGTATTGCAAGAAGTTTCTTTCGAGATCAAGCGCGGTGAAATTTTTATCATTCTGGGTGAATCCGGCAGCGGGAAAAGCACCCTGTTGAAGCTGATGATCGGTCTTAACAAACCGCTTTCCGGCAGCATCCTCATCGAGGGACAGGACATCGTATCCGCCGAGGGCGATGAACGCCTGGCGATCCTCAGAAAATTCGGGGTCATGTATCAAAGAGGTGCGCTTTTCGGCTCCATGACATTGCTCGAAAACGTCCGGCTTCCCCTGGAAGAGTTTACCGATCTACCGCCCGGGGCCATGGACCTCATCGCCCGGATGAAGTTGAGCCTGGTAGGTCTGAAGGAATTTGGCGGTCTTTTGCCGGCTGAACTCAGCGGCGGGATGCAAAAGCGGGCTGCCATTGCCAGAGCAATGGCCCTGGATCCTCGAATCCTTTTTCTGGATGAACTCTCGGCAGGGTTGGATCCCGTCACATCGGCGGAACTGGATCACCTGGTCCTCAGCCTTGCCCACAACCTCGGCATTACTTTTGTCATTGTGACCCATGAGCTTTCGAGCATATACGCGATTGCCGACCGGGTCATCATGCTGGATAAAGAACTCAAAGGTATTCTGGCCATAGGTTCTCCCCGGGATCTGAGAGACCACAGCGAAAATAAGTTTGTACGGCGCTTTTTTAACCGGCAGGGGATATCCGATGCACCTTCGGAAAAGTTTTCTTAAAACACGCTGAAAAAATTTTAATCGAACGGATTGCTGAATCCTTGATCGAAAAAGAATATGAGCGCTCAAGCCAATTATTTTAAAATCGGATTGTTTGTCGTCGTCGCAGCCGTCATTGGTGTGGTTTCGATCCTTGTATTGGGAGCCGGATCGTTTTTTCAAAAAAAGATTTTTATCGAGACGTACTTTGTGGAATCGGTACAAGGCCTGGAAGTCGGCACGCCACTCAAATTTCGCGGCGTTCCCATCGGTAAAACCACGGAAATTACCCTGGTGGGCAAGGCGTACAATACCGATCGCCAATATGTCCTGATTCGAGCCGCTTTGTTCCCGGATATGTTCAGGATTACCTGCCCGCCGCCAAGCGGATCCAATCTGAATCAACAGGTTGAAAAGGGGTTGCGGGTCCGGTTGAGTTTTCAGGGGTTAACCGGTACGGCACATCTCGAAATGGATTACATGAACCCGAAACGGTATCCGCCTCTGAAAATCGACTGGGAACCCAAGTATTGTTATATCCCTTCCGCTCCCAGCACCATCCAGCGCCTCAGCGTCGCTGTCGATAAAATTTTGAAGAATTTGGAAAGCTTGGATTTCAAAACCATTGCCACGAACCTCAATACTTCCCTTACGGATTTAAGCCGTACTTTGTCCCAGGCGCACCTGGGAAAGGTCAGCGGACAGGCCCAAGCCCTGCTATCGGAGCTCAGGGAAACGAACCGGCAAATTTTCGATCTTCTGAAAAATCCAAAAATAAAGTCCCTTCTCCCCGACGCAGCGGCAACCATGGCGGCCGCCCGCCGAATCCTGGAAGGTACGGAGAAGCCCATGTCGCAATTGCGCGACGCTTTTAAAAAAGTTTCGGCCGGCCTGGAAACGCTTTCGGCCCAAATGCATACCATAACCAGCGATACCAC
>JAJDND010000088.1 GCA_022340885.1 Desulfobacterales bacterium
TCCGTCAGGGTTTCGACAAATTCTTTCCGACAATTTTGCGGTGCAACGCGCGCACGCCGATTCGGACGCTTTCATGATATTCATCCTTCATTCGGATTGAGAAAAAAACGCAATCCTTAAGCAAAAATTTTGGTTTAAACTACAATAACTTTTAATCTCTGATGGAAAGCAAAGATCAAAAGCGAGTATGTTTATAAAAAATAACGTAAAATAACAACCCATAAAATAAATTCAAGGCATCATATGTGAAATCCTGCCGGGTGTCTTAGTCCCATTCACTTCCGAAGCTCAAAATATTTTTGTTGTCGTTGCTTATTTTTTTTAAAATCCGGAAGTCAAGGGATTTTGTACATGGATCATGTTCTTAACATATTTAATTTTATTGCTTTTATGAAATTTTGACCAGCATGCCGCCATTGGGTATGGCTGCGAGAGGTCCGGTTGATTCGTTTATGAATGTTTTCGTCTGATCCACGGAGATTTTTTCAACGCCGATGGTACGGCAGCGTTTTTTATCGAGATCCGTAACCATAAGAATTCGGATGCGCTGCGATTTGGTCATCATGGAAAGGGCTGTGCCGCCGTTGCCTTCATAGTTTTTCGCCAGCATGTCAAATGCTGTTTCCCAATCCCCCATGTCAAACCATGGCAGAAACGTGCTGGATCCGATGCCGTCGGCGCATTGGGCCAGAACAATCAGGGTACCGTTGTCCTGAACGAATTTTGACGCATTTTCGATGGCTTTATGACTTTGGATAAAATTGATATCCTTTGGAAATCCCCCGCCGGAAGCGATGACAAGAGCGTATTCGCGGTCAGTGGCAATTTCACAGTTCTTCCCGTGCATGGCGCACGCGTTTCGGAAATGACCGGTTCCGCTTCCCGTCAGCAGGTTGCAAACCCGACCTTTGCTGTTGAGGATGCCGTGGACGGCCAGATCCGCAGGCCGGAAGGTTTCGAATTCCGCCAAATCTTCGGCCAGCGGATTTCGGTCCAGCACGCCGGATCGGCAGTGCAATGAAAGGGTACGGCGATTCCGATCCAGAAAAAGTCCATGATTGTGGTAGATGGATTCTCGGTGGCCGAGCCCCGGAAAAACCAGCTTTCGACCGCCGCCATAGCCGGCAAAATAATGATGGGAAATTGCGCCAAACGTCACCAGAAGCGTTGTGTCAAGAATATCTTTGCGAATTCGAACCCGCGTGCCCCTGGCGGTTTTTCCCAAATTCGAAAAGCAGCGGTCATCCGTGCAGTCGTGATGGATAAACCGCAGATTTTTAAAGACATCTCCATAGGCCGCACGGCATTCATCGTCTGATTGGCGCGCATGGGTGCCGTAGGCGATGAAAACGGTCATTCTGTTCCGACGGGCTCCAAAATCCACCAGGGTATTTACAAGTACCGGCAGATACTCCGGGTAACCGCACAGCCGTGTTTTATCACCGACAACAATGGAGACATCCGATAGATCCGGGCGTATTCGTTGGAGTCCGGCTTCCAGTCTCGATGAGAACAGAGACGGCGTTATTGTTTGATCCGGTTCCCGGATCTGAAAAATATCCGCCTGTGCCGAAAGGGGCAGGGGGATGATTCGCTTGCCATATTTCAGTTCGATGTTTTTAACCATACTAAAAAACAAACTACATTTGACGAACGATTTCTTCCGCAAACCCCGAGCATTTGACTTCCGTTGCGCCCTCCATCTGCCGGGCCAGATCGTATGTCACCCGTTTATTGGCCACAGCCTTTGCCAGGCCTTTGCGAATATGGGCCGCGGCTGTTTTCCATCCGAGATAATCGAGCATCATGGCGCCGGAAAGAATCAAGGAACCGGGGTTTACCTTATCTTGTCCCGCATATTTCGGCGCTGTTCCATGGGTGGCTTCGAAAAGGGCGATGCCGTCGCCGATATTTGCACCCGGCGCCAGACCGAGTCCTCCGACCATGGCGGACAGCGCATCGGACATGTAGTCCCCGTTGAGGTTGGGCATGGCCAGCACGTCGTACTCTGAAGGGCGCAACAGGATCTGTTGAAACATGGCATCTGCAATGCGGTCTTTGATCAAGACTTTATCCGGAGGAATTTTGCCGCCGTGTTTATCCCACAGCACATCTTCGGTAATGGTCCTGCCTCCGAATTCTTCTTGTGCAACATCATACCCCCAGCCTCGAAACGCGCCTTCGGTGAATTTCATGATATTGCCTTTGTGGACGAGGGTTACGCTCCTTTTTCCATGGACAAGGGCATATTCGATGGCCATGCGAACCAGCCGGCGGGTGCCGAAGCGGCTGATGGGTTTTATGCCCACCCCGGAATCGGGCCGAATGCTTCGTCCGTCTTCGGCCTTGACCAGATCGATGATTTTTTGGGCAACGGCGGAACCCGCTTTCCATTCGAGACCCATGTAGACATCTTCGGTATTTTCCCTGAAAAGAACCATGTCCACGTCCGATGGTTTGATCATGGGGCTCGGGATGCCCTCGATATATTTCACGGGCCGGACACAGGCATAAAGATCGAGCTCCTGTCTCAGGCCGACGTTGATGCTTCGGATACCTTCTCCCACAGGGGTGGTCAGCGGTCCTTTAATGGCCACGCGATAGGTTCTGATGGCTTCCAGGGTGTCGTTGGGAAGCCAGGATTGGGTTTGGTTAAAGGCTTTTTCACCGGCCAAAACCTCCATCCACTGGATTTTACGCTGGTCTCCGAAAGCGCTGGACACGGCTGCATCCAGCACTCTCCGAGCAGCCCGCCAGATATCGGGCCCGATGCCGTCGCCTTCGATAAAGGGAATCACCGGAAAATCCGGGACCACAAGATTTCCATCCTCTGTATAAACAATCACTCCGCTTGCCTCGGTCATATGTACTCCTTTTCATTAATGCTATATAAATCGCTTCATCAACTCATCCATCATCCCATCCACGTTTGCCGGTGTAATGCCGAAATCTTTGCAGGCCCTTTCAGCCCTTTCCAAGCGCCGGGGGTTTTCCATGTCGCTCAATGCGGAAAAAAAACCGAGCCTTCTCCCCACCTGATAGATGCATTGCCGGTCCGGCGTCATGGCCAGAAACCCGCGGAGAATATCGAGCATGTTTTCCCTATCCTCCGGCAGTTTCCCTTCCAGGTTCTGAAATAGATTCAGGATATGGTCGCTTTTCACCGCACTGGTGATGCCGTTTAAGGATTCGATAAAAACCAGCGTTTCTTCGGCCATCATCAGATCCGTGCTTTTTTCAAAACTTCCGGATTCAAATTTGTCGAACAGCGGCACGCTGTCGGGAATGGCAAGGGTTCTGAGCCTGATAAAATCCGGGTTGATTCGATTCAGGGCATCGGCGGTTTCCATGGCATGTTCCCTGGAAAAAGTTTTGCCGCCAAGTCCCGGCATGACATACTCGGACAATTCCATACCGGCGTTTCTGACCTTGAGGCCCGCCTTGATGTGGGTTTCTTTGGTCACCCCTTTTTGGGTCATCTTCAGTACCGTGTCCGAACCGGATTCAAGCCCGATATGAATTCGGTTTAAACCCGCGTCTTTTATGGCTTTGAGATTGTCATCGCTGATTCGGGCAATGGTATGGGAACGAGCATAGGACGTGATCCGTTCGATCCAGGGAAAACGCATTTTGAGATGGGTCAGGATTTCCACCAGGTCCGAAGATTTGATAATCAAGCTGTTTGCGTCCTGGATAAACACCGATCGCATACCGCCGGCAGCCCAGTTCAAAGCGGCGTTAAAGGCGCGGGGATCCAAATGCGGATCATTTACGGCGGCTTTACGAATTTGGGCCAGGGATGTTTTCTCCTGCTCACGGGCCGCTTGTTGAATGATCTCTACGCTTCGGAATACCGAATCGATATCTTTGATCACATGATCCTTGGGCCGGATGGAAAACCGGGACCCTTTGTATACCGGACAGAAAGTGCACCGGTTCCATGGGCAGTTCCGGGTGACGCGAACAAGGAGGCTCTCGGCCTCGCTGGGCGGGCGGATGGGGCCTTGTTCAAATCCCTTGTAAATTTCATTGGGTTTGTGTTCCATTTTCATTAACAAATCATAAACATTTAGGTCATAAAATCAAGCGATTTAAACGGTCTAACGAAAAATACCCATTCCACCTGCCCAATCTGATGACCATTCTTCTTTGACAATTCATGTTCGTTTGGAATAAAATAAAGGAATCTTTCAGTAAGGGAGCAGGTTACCTTGAAGAAACTGAGTGTTGCTGTTTCGATCGTAGCATTTTTACTTTTGGCGGTTGTGGCCGGCGTTCATCTGAATATCGTTGCCGTCGCCAACACACCGGCGGGCAATGGGTCGGTCGAACGGGCGGTTATGGTTCAATCCGGTCAGGGGTTCAAAGCGCTCTCGGACATGCTCTATCATCAGGGCTTGATCCTTCATCCATTCAAATTCAGATTGTTTGCACGCTTTCACGGTTATGATAAACTCATCAAGGCCGGGGAATATATGCTTTCCAATGCCATGACACCGAAACAAATACTCCAAATCATGGTGGAAGGGAAAGTGCTGCTGCACCGGCTGACCATCCCCGAGGGATATAATCTGACGCAGATTGCGCAGGCTGTGGCTGCTGCGGGATTCGGAACCGAGGCTGATTTTTTCAAGACCGCCACCGACCCTGAATTCGTACATGCCATGGGGCTCGATGCTCAAACTTTTGAAGGATATCTCTTCCCGGACACCTATTACTTTGCAATAGATGCGACGCCGAAAGACATCATACGCGCCATGATTAAGCGGTTCAGGGAGGTTTTTACGGCAAAATGGAAAAACCGGGCCAAAGCCGTTGGCATGACGGTTCACCAGGTGATCACGCTGGCATCGATTATCGAAAAGGAAACCGGCGTTGCCAGTGAACGCCCCATTATTTCTTCTGTTTTTCATAACCGGCTGAAAAGAAAGATGCGTCTGGAGAGCGATCCTACGGTTATCTACGGCATCGAGGATTATAATGGGAATATTACCCGAAAGGATTTAAAAAGCCCGACACCATACAACACGTACACCATGAGAGGACTTCCTCCCGGACCAATTTCAAATTGCGGCGTCAAAGCCATCGAGGCGGCGCTTTATCCGGCACACACCAAATATCTGTACTTTGTTTCCAAGAAAGACGGCACCCACTATTTTTCAACCAACTTCAAAGAACACGAGCGGGCGGTTCGAAAGTATCAATTGGGTCGGTATTAGATAAGAGAGATGAAGACCGTGTCTTTCAAAACCGATGAAAATCCGAAACAAGATCCCGAAACGATGCGCCGGGAAGTGCTGGCCCTGGTCGAAAAATCCAATCAAAGACTGACGCCCGACAGACTCAAAAAACAGCTGTGTGACAACAAAATTGCGGATGCAAAAATCCTGAAATCCGTGATCAGGGATCTGGTTTCAAGCCGCGATCTCAAGTACACATATCAATTCGGATGCTCGTTTATCGAGAAATCTTACGAAAGACCCGTTCGAATTTCAAATCATGTGGTTCTGAAGCCGCCGGACACGGTTTTTGAGCCGGCTCCCCAAGACATTGTTATCGAAATTTTAAAAGGCGCTTCATTCGGATTCGGGGACCATCCCACAACCCGATTGGCAATTCAGGGGATAGAATCGGCATTAACCGCAAACCGGGATATTCTCACGGCCGAAAATTCACGGGCTCTGGATATCGGTACGGGGTCCGGGGTTTTGGCCATGGCCGCCGTATTACTGGGAATGCCGGGGGCCGTTGGGATCGATATCGATCCCTGTGCGAGAAACGAGGCCAGAATAAACGTCGAACTGAATGGCCTTGAACATCGAATCGCGATTCTAGATACTGCGGTTGACGACATCAAAGAACCCTATGCCATGATTATCGCCAATCTTCGTTATCCCACCCTCAGGCGGCTTTGTTCTCACATGGCCGAAATCACACAACAAAAAGGCGTTATTGTGGTGTCGGGAATCCGATCTCATGAAGTTGAAGGTCTTTTAGACGGGTTTGCCCGGAACGGATTTCAATGCACCTGGAGAACGGATGATAAGGAGTGGGCAGGGGCTGTATTGAAACATTCAGGTTGAAAGGTTCACGGTTCAGGGATTGTCCGCCTCTGGCGGATTCATGGTTTAATATCGCTAATTTCACCGCAAGACGCAGAAAGCGCAAAAAAAGGGCACTTTTCTTTTGCCGTTGAGAAGACCGCAAAAGAAAAACATCAATCGCTACGATATTTTTTTCTACAAATGTACATGGGGCTTGCTTCTCATTGTTTTCCGTCTCCTCAACGGGAAACAATAAAATAAATAACCTTAGCGGTCTCTGCGACTCCAATGTGCGGAGCGAATGAGCGGTGAGCTATGGAATTTAAACGGACAGCAGTGCTGCAGGAAAAATATTAAAGGATTACCATGAATATCAGTTCATTTACACCCGAACAGCGCGCAGGGCAGCGCATGATGGTGGGATTCGACGGCATTGACTTGAATGCCGAACTCAAGTTTCTCATCGACACGCTAAAGGTGGGGGGTATTATCCTCTTTGCCGGAAACATCATCGATCCGGAACAGATCAAAGACCTGTGCGTTTCAATGCAGGACTATGCGCGTTCCAAGGGCCAGCCGCCGCTTTTGATTTCCGTTGATCAGGAAGGCGGCAAGGTCGCCCGCCTTAAGGAACCGTTTACGCATTTTCCGGGCAATCCTGCAATGAAAAGGATCGAGGATGCCGTCTTCTTTGCCGAAACAACGGCAAAAGAGCTGTCCGGCGCAGGCATCAACATGAATCTGGCGCCCGTAATGGATGTGGCGCCGAAAGATATTAACAGCATCATGGCGGACCGGGCATTCGGTTATGATCCCCAATGGGTATCCGAGCTGGGGTGTGTGGTGATCGAACATCTCCAGGCGCGAAACATCATGTCAGTCGCCAAGCATTTCCCGGGAATCGGCCGGACCGTGCTCGATTCCCATTTTGAACTTCCGGATCTGGATGTCGACATGGATGCCCTGTGGGAGTTCGATCTACTTCCCTTTAAAGCCGCTATAACGCATGATGTGGCCGGAATCATGCTGTCGCATATTCGGTACAAGGGAGTCGATTCGGACTGGCCGGCCAGCCTGTCCAAGATTATTGCCCATGATCTGTTACGGCGGCAGATGGGATACGACGGCGTTGTCATGACCGATGATTTGGACATGAGCGCCGTTAAAAAGCATTATGATCTAAAGACCGCTATCGAGCGGATACTGTCGGCAGGAATCGACATGCCTCTGATCTGCCATGCAGGTCCTGACATCGAAAACGCATTTAAGGAAATACGCGATATTCAGGGACGCTCTTCTTCGAAGAAAGCCAAAGGGATGAAGTCTCTGGAACGGATTATGAAGCTCAAGTCCAGATATTTGATTGCTTAGCCAACCCTACCAGCAATATCCTTTTTTGGACACGGATGAACACAGATCACTAAAATTTTTGGATTAGGGAAAAGACGATAATATTATCAGTGTAAATCTGCGAAAATCAGTGTCCTGTTTAATTTGAAGCATTAAAAATAGACCAGTTCCTTGCTGTAAAGAAACGCGCCGTCCCGCTCGATATACTGATCCCCTTTTCGCTCCAGAATCCAGCCGCTCTCATTTTTTCCCCCAAAGGGGAGCCGGAGCGGTGTAAACGTAAAATCCGGATTGTCGTGCACCATGCCGAAGTTTTCATGAAAGCGCGTTCTGATCGATTCAGAAGGTGATCCGAAAAAAGACAGCAGAAAACCGTATCGGGTCTGAATCAGTTCCGAAACAGCTTCATCGGGGTCGTCAAAGGGTTTTAACAGCAGAAAGGGGCCAAAGAGTTCGAGATCCGGAATCGAGCTGTTTTCGGTTTCAAGAACCATCGGATAAATCAACTGTCCGTTGATGGACCCGGTAATCAGGTGTGCGGGCTGGCATTTTTCAATGGCATTTTCAACAATTTTCCGAGTGCGTTCCACCAGGATCGGCCCGATTTCGGTATCCGGGTCAAAGGGATCTCCAACATTCATGTGTTGAACCGCCTCTAGTATGTTATTTCGAACGGGGTCATAAATGCTGCGATGAATGTAAGCCTTTTTCAGGGTGGTGCAGTACTGGCCGGCATTGATAAATGCACGCCGGGCAATAAAACGGCTTGCCGACCGGATATCGGCATCCTCGAACACCACGGCCGCAGGCATGCCGCCGGGACCTGCAAAAAAGAGTTTGTCAAAAGCGGTGTGCTGTTTGCGATAGACCTCACCCACAGCCGAAGCCCCGGAGATAAAGAGAACCCGGACATCGTTGTCTTTGACACAGCGTTTGCCGAATTCCCGGTTATCCAGATCGATCATGGGTTCCATTGTCGGAAAGTCTCGACAAATTTGAGCTAAAATCGCGGCTGTTCGCGGGGTTTGGGATGAGACGCTGAACCGGAGGCGGTTGCCGGTCAAAAGGGCCGATCCGCCCAGTCGTCCCAGCACGACGGCCGGCGCGTCATATGCAAATATGGTGGCTACGGTGCCATAAGGTTCGCCGTTTTCAATCCAGGGGATATCCTGCTCCAGGGTTCGCAGATAGTCAACAGCCAGGTCCACCTCGGTCCCGGTAATTTTCACGGGAAATCCGGCATCTATGGCTGCGGATTCTTGGAGGTCTGATCGGCGGGCCTCCAGTGCATCGGCCAGCCGATGGATTTCTTCAAGCCTAGCTTTAAATTTTTTATGTTGAGTCATGGTTTTCTCCCGATAATGTCCTTGACATGCGTCAAAGACTTCCGCATTATATTTCAATAAATATTCCGTGCTATTATCTTATACATTCGTATATTGTTATTGCTGACGATGTCAACACATGATTATTTTTATCAGATGATCCGATACAGTCCATCTGACCGGCGGGCATGCGCCGCGGTTTAGACGGAGGTTTTCATGGGAGAGGTAAAGATAGAAAAGGGGTATGTCCCGGGGTCTTTGGGACGCGTTGCGGAACTTCACGGCATTTACTACCACAAGCACTGGGGTTTCGGACTCTTTTTCGAAGCTAAGGTCGCGAGTGAACTTTCCGAATTTCTCAAACGATATAACGACAACCGTGATGGTTTTTGGACTGCCCGGGCCGACGGCCGGGTCGAGGGCGCCATTACCATCGACGGCATTCATGCCGAAAGCAAAGGCGCACATCTTCGATGGTTCATCATGTCGGATGACTTACGGGGTAAAGGCGTCGGCAACCGGCTCATCGAAACCGCGATGCGCTTTTGTCGAAACCTGGGGTACAGGAAAATATATCTCTGGACATTCGAGGGCCTGAACACCGCACGGCATCTTTATGAGAAAAACGGCTTCGAACTTGTTGAAGATCATAGCGGCACCCAGTGGGGAACCCAAGTCAACGAACAGCGATTCGAGTTCTGTTTCTGATTAATATGATTAGAAGTGGTTTCAAAAGGGGGAGTTAAATGGATGTGACTATCAGCGGTAGCCCGGACATTCTCAGATCAGTGTTCGATGCGATACCTTCGCTCATCTTTGTCGTCGACGACGACGTTAGGATTCAAGAATACAACGCTGCGGCTGCCGAGTTATTGTTGCTCAAGCGGCCGGCCGTTCTTAAACGTCGCGGCGGCGAGATAATGAACTGTCTGCACGCCACCGATGTGCCGGAGGGATGTGGTCGAGCCCCGGCCTGTAATGACTGCGTGATCAGAAATTCCGTTGCCGAAGCCTTAAAGGGCAATCGGGTTGTGCGCCACCGCAAAAAACTGGAAATGCTCCGGGACGGCCATAAGGTAGAGATCTATGCACTGATCACGGCTTCGCCTTTTCATTACGACAAAAGGCCGCTGGCGCTGCTGGTGATTGAAGATATTAGCGAAATTGCCGAGCTTCAACGCCTGATCCCTATTTGCTCCATCTGTAAAAAGGTGCGCGACGACAAAAAATCATGGTTTCGTTTGGAATCCTATTTCAAGGAACATTGGGATGTTGACTTTTCACATGGTTATTGCCCGGAATGCTACAAGAAGGAGATGGACAAAGCAAAGAATGATCTCAAGACCTATCAAAAGATTTCAGCCGGCCGATAGCTGCTGCGCTTGAACGAACGTATTCAGGGGATATGCCCCCCGTTTTATCCACGCATTTGTTTGTCGGATAAGGTTTTAAGCAGCATAAATTCAAAATGCCGATGTTGAGCCGCCATGCTTAGAAATCCGAGCAATATTGTTTTGATCGGAATGCCCGGTTCGGGAAAGAGCACGATCGGAGTTATTTTAGCCAAGTTGACAGGACGCGATTTCATCGATACGGACGTTCTTATCCAGACCTCTCTGGGGCGAACCCTGCAGGATGTCGTTGATACCCAGGGACACATGGCGTTGCGCGAGGTTGAAGAGCGAATCCTGTTAAAGCTCGATTGCCTCAACCATGTCATTGCCACCGGTGGCAGCGCCGTATACAGTCATGGGGCCATGACGCACCTGAAATCAAATGGAATCGCTGTCTTTTTGAACGTAACGCTTCCGGTACTGGAAGCAAGAATTCACGATTATGAGACAAGAGGACTGGCAAAGCGTCCGGATCAGAATTTTGGCGACCTGTTCGAAGAACGTTCTTCGCTATATAAGAAGTACGCGGATGTAACGATCGAATGTAAAAATTTTACGCAGGAGCAAGTGTGTGAACAAATTGTTTATGCGATCAAGCAGCTCCTGACAAACATGTCTTGACAACAAAGAACACCCTTTTCATTTTGTAAATCGTGCAGATAGGCAGGGATTTTCATACAGACCATATTGCCGGGATGATATAACCTAAGCTGAGCGTTTCAAATTTTTGAAATGGTTTTTTTAACAAAATTATTAAGGTATTCTGACATTTCGAATTTCAATAATTTGAAACCTTGCGGGATTTCCAATTTCACCGCATCTACTGCGTCAGATGCCGTTCCGCATAGTCGACTATAGCGAAACGACATCTTCCTTGTATATGCAGCAAACTTAAAAATCGCCTAACTTAGGTATAAATAAAAACTCGAGTCACTCTACAAATGATGCGATATTCGGCGGGAAAAGAGATTGTATCGCTGTTCAACAGAGTGAGATATAATCATTTTCTTGACTGTCGTTCATTGGTCATAAAAGTGTGAACCCGGCGGTCATTTTGGTAAATTCCGATTCCGAAACCGGTTCCCAAGGCACGACGGGATCAAATTGAATATACGATTTTATATTTGGTGAAAAAACTTTTCCTGCCGTAATATTCGGCCTTTTCATCAGGTATTTATAATTCTCACCCAAATCCAGAAGCAAATTCAGGTTGTCGTTTTCTTCTAAAAGTTCAACAAGCAGCATATTCTGAACCAGACCGCTTCCTTTTAGATGTTTCTTGCTGTCCCTGCCGGTATATACCTCGATAGATGTTTTTTCGAGCAACGCAGCGGTATTGTCCTCTCCCACTAAAAACGCCTGATTTACCAAGTACATTGCGTCTTCAAAAGGAATCCAGTCACTCATCATTATAATATCTCTTTTCTGATGGTCTTCACCAGCATTGAGACCTTTGTAAAATTTTTCAAAGGTCTCATCATAAAATCCGGGTAAGACGCAAACACCGTTACTTGGCTTCAATCTCACAGCTTTTGTTCAAATGGGCTGAAAAGAAATATGCTGAAGCAATAAAAGCCGGGACAGCGAGGAAGAATCCGAAAAAAGGCAGTATGGTGATGCCGCTCACCAAAAAAGCTACTGCGGTAATAAGAAAAAATAACCCGACGCCTGCTTTTGATATTCGCTCGACGATGCATATATTTTTTTTCATGAGACACCTCATAAAATAACTTTTGTTGCATAATCCTCAAATCATTGATGTGAAAGCTTCAATCCTGTTTTAACAGATGGTAAGACCGTTATGCAGAAAGTCAAGAACGTATCACAACCGAACGTATCGCATCAGATTATGGCGCCTGTGTGCCGTCCTCATTTTCTTTGATTGAAAAAGACATGGCAAAATGCTAAATTAAATTGCTGCAAAACCTGAGAAAGGGTGTTTTATAGGTGAGTTTATGAAAAGAGTGATGGTCAGTTTTATCGTGGTAATGTTTCTATGCAGTGTTTCTTTTTGGAGCTGCAGCAAGGATAAAGATACAGAATCCAAAAAGGGCGCCATTGAAAAAATGACTGAAAAGACAGGGAAAGAGATCGCGGACAGGCTGCAGAAGCCGATCCGAAATGCCCGTTCCGTTAAAAAGAAACAGGAAGAAAGAGACAAAGCGCTCGAGAACGACATAAAAGGTCAGTAAATATTCCAACCACGTGCAATGAGATATTAATCACATCCTCACGGGTGAAACCAAAGGCGGGTCCTCTGGACCCGGATTCTTTATTTATAAAAGGGATTTTTTGATGAAAGTTGACGGCAATAACATGCGCACCATTTGGCTGGACAAGGATTTATCAACGGTAAAGGTGATCGATCAGCGGTTATTACCCCACCGCTTGGTTATATCCGACCTCAAAACCGTCGATCACGTCATTGCAGCCGTCAAAGAGATGGTCGTAAGAGGTGCGCCGCTGATCGGCGTTACAGGGGCATACGGCGTGTATCTCGCGACATTGAATTCGCCGGCAAAAACCATTGAAGACCATTATCTGGCAGCCGAATGCAGCCGTTTGAAATCAGCCCGGCCCACGGCGGTGAATCTTGCGTGGGCGGTGGACAGGATGTTTTCCTTGGTGTCCGGCGTATCGGGGACTTCGGAAAAGATCGATGCAGCCCGGAAGGAAGCAGGAAAGATAGCCGAGGAGGAGGTTGAAAGCTGCCGAAAAATCGGCGAACACGGGTATCATTTGATTGAGGGACTTCACCGCAGGAAAAACAAGGAAACCGTAAACCTGCTGACCCATTGCAACGCCGGGTGGCTGGCCTGCGTCGAATACGGCACGGCAACGGCACCGATGTATGTTGCATTTGACAAGGGAATCGACATTCACGTATGGGTTGATGAAACCAGACCGCTCAACCAGGGTGCGCGGTTGACGGCCTGGGAACTGGGAAAGTACGGAATTCGCCACACGGTCATCACCGACAATGCCGGCGGACATCTCATGCAGCACGGTATGGTGGACATTGTGATCACCGGAACCGACAGAACCACCTATACTGGAGATGTTGCCAATAAAATCGGGACCTATCTAAAAGCGCTTGCCGCACACGACAATAATATCCCGTTTTATGTCGCTCTTCCGTCCAGCACATTCGATTGGACATTGAGAGACGGTATTAAGGGTATCCCCATCGAAACAAGAGATCCGGATGAGATCCGGTACGTCCAGGGAATGAATCACGGGATGATCAAAGATGTGCTGATCACCCCAATAGCCAGCCCTGCAGGAAACTTTGCTTTTGATGTGACTCCGGCGAGGTTGGTGACCGGTTTTATCACCGAGCGGGGCATTTGCAATGCTTCCGAAAAAGAGATACTCAACCTGTTTCCAGAAAGGAAAAATTCTTGACATTTCACGCCTCGACCCGTTAAATCGCGCTATGTTGACTGATTTGGACAAGAGAATCATTGCTGCCGTTCAGGGGGATATTTCCATCACCAAACGGCCGTATTTGGAAATTGCCGAACAACTCGGAATTTCCGAAGACGTGCTCCTTGAAAGACTGAAACATCTATGTGACAAAGGGATCATCCGGCGGTTCGGGGCGACCCTGCGCCACCAGAAATCCGGATATCCGGCAA
>JAJDND010000091.1 GCA_022340885.1 Desulfobacterales bacterium
TGTCTTCCGCTGTCGGGTTTCAGGTAATAGTGTTCTTCGACAATCTGAGAAAGCGATCTCTCCGAGAAATCAACGGCATCTATTCCCTTAAACAAGCCCTGATTCAGATATATGTCTTCAATAATAACCGGCGACTTCTCAACCTGGCTGAGCCTGGAAAAAAAATAGGCATTCTGCTTTGCAAAGGGATTTTTCGAGTCGGATTTGATTCGTTTCAGCTTGACTTTCTGAAGAATACGTGTGGTTACCTCAATCCCTTTTTTATTAAACGCCGATGTCGTTCCGGCCAGTGAAAACAGGTCCACTTCTTTGCGTGTCTCACATACAAAAGTCCCTGAACCCCGTTTGCGAACTAGAAAACGTTTCCTGATCAGCATATCCGTTGCCTGTCGAACCGTCGGCCTCCCGACGCCGAAACGGGCGGCAAGTTCGTTCTCCGATGGAATTCTGTCGCCGGGCGAATACGCTCCGGACCGTATCTTATCCAGGAGGATATCCGCGAGCTGATGGTATAATGGAATTGGGGACCGTGAATTCAACATAGGATACGCTTTCCCTTCATTAGAAGTGGTCTCAAAACCCCCTCTCGGGCTCAATCTCTGTGTTGGGCTGAGACGTCCAATCCTCGAAATATTCCCGATATTCCTGCGGTTGGCCGTTTCAGCCCGCCTTGACCTTGAGCCCGATTGAAGGTTTTGAGACCACTTCTATGGTCAAAAATACTCTGGAGATGGTTTTTTCAAAACCAAATAGGCATACATTGGTAAAGTTGTCAATACATATTTTACCAATATTCGTTGTTTAATAAAATTTAAGGCTAAAAATAATTGAAGGAGATAAAAAACCCGAAATAAGCGTCAGAAATATAACGCATTGTCAAAATTCGAGCCTTCCGGCGTGAGGATTTGCGGTATATTTATTAGGTGATAAAATTTTAAATCAACAATCAAAAGCGGCGCGGTCGATATCGATTATTTTGCCATTGATGTAATCCTTTGTTTTATATCTAGTCACCTGCTTTAATTTCTGGGTGATATTTCCCATCCGATCAACTTGTTCCTTGATCGTCTTGATATTCCGATAGAGCGGATCGTTTTCTTGAATGTTCATCAGAATGAGCTCGGAATTTCCTGAAATCGCCTGCATCGGTTGGGTCAATTCGTGGCATATCGTGCCGGTGATTTCAAAAATCACTTGAAGTTTTTCTCTTTCTATCAAGGCATCCTGCAATTCGACCATACGTCGGCCCACATCGATCCTCGCTTGAAGTTCATCTTTATTGAATGGTTTCGCGATATAATCGTCGGCGCCTGCGCTGAGGCCTTCGACAATATCGTTTTTATCATCCCGCGCCGTCAATAAAATAATATACATCGGCCCAACGTCATTCCGTTCGCGAAGCTCCCGACACAATTCAACGCCGTTTTTCCCCGGCATCATCCAGTCCAGAATCATCAATCTGGGGGGATCGCTTCCCTGGAGTTTTTCCCATGCTTCGATCCCGTCCCGTGCTGAGATCACTTCATAATTCCATTTGATAAGAATGGACTCTAAAATACGTCGAGATGTCGAATTGTCTTCTGCAATTAGTATTTTCATAGGATGCTCGTGTCGAGATCAGCGAAACAGCCGATCAAATTCATATTTTAGTACTTCAAATTGTATACATTTGACTCATTAAGGCTCCCGGAGGATTCCGCCCCGTGTCAAATACTTCAAAATGTATGCCATTTGACTTAAAATCGTTGTAAAACCCGTATAGGCCCAGTGAAACGCGAGAAAGCTAATATTGGATGTGTTTTTATTCGTTAGTTCATTGACGTTATTCGATGAATTTTTGACGGTTACAACAACGATTAAATCTCACGGCAAATAACATAACATAACTCAAATTTCAAATGATATTAAATTACGACTCCCGATGACCAAATAACTTCCATCCCGTTTGAGTAGCGATACAAGGTCCTGCTGTTCGGGCGTAATGTATTGACATATTGTCTACAGTCGGATAATCATCATCTACACGAAGTGTTACACGTAACCCCTTTTAGGATACAATCCCGGAAAACTCATCCATGAAGATGTCGGTCATTCAAAATTTTTTCAAATCCAAAATCCATCGACTGCTGGGGAAATCGACAGACAATTACAGCAAACTCATGGGGCAGGCGCTGATGAAAAGGGGGGTCATTACCGACGAACAACTTCAAAATGCCCTTAAAGTACAAAAAGAAAAACTCTATACGCTGGGTAAAGCGGTTCGCCTGGGACAAATTATCGTCGAGCTGGGTTATGCTCAGGAAGATGCGCTGGTCAAAGCAGTCAATACTGAATATCAGATTTCAGTTAAAACACTGGCCGACGACATCCGGGGATTGGTTAAAAAAAAGCGAGAGAGTTTTGCCGAAGGCCTTCCAACGCCTCGCATTCCCATCTGGCTGCAATTTTTTGCCGCATCGATGGTGATAATCATCACCACTGTCTCTGTCATGAGTTTTTTTATTTTAAGGCAGCAAAGGGAAAGACTTTTCAATCAAACACTGCAAATCGGCAAAATCAGCCTGAATTATTTCTGCAGTAATTCCGCCATTCCACTGCTCGAAGACAACGTGCTGAGGTTGAATACCCTGATAAAAGACGCGACAAATGTCAAAGGACTCCTTTATGCGATTATCATCGATCACGACCAGGTGATAAAAGCCCACACAAACATCGATGAAATCGGAAAAAAATTTGAGAAATTTACAAACATTACCGATAAAAAAAGAGATGGAAACCTATCGTATTTTAACTATATTTTGCCGTCGGGAAAGCATGTATTAAATTTAACCCGACCCATTGTTTTTAAAAACAAGGAGCTGGGTGAAGTCCACGTGGGAATTTCAATCGATTTTATTGAAAAACTAATCCATAGAGCACAACTGACCATTATCGTCATCACCTTTTTCATTGTCGTATTCGGCAGTGTCATTGCCGTCTGGCTAGGATTCCATTTTTCCCGCCCCATTTCCAACCTGGTCCAGGCCACCAGAGAAATCGGGGCAGGAAATTATCAACATAAAATCATACTGGCACGGAACGACGAACTTGGAAGCTTATCCACCGCCTTCAATCGCATGGGTGACGAACTGTGGAAAAATTCCCTCATGCAAAAATCTTTCGGCAAGTATATCGGCCCCGAAGTTCTTGAAATGATCATGGCCAACCCCAAAAGTATCTGGCTAAAAGGTCATAGAAGCGAAGCTACTGTTATTTTTGCAGATATCAGAGGTTTTTCGACCTATTCCGAGGTCAGGGAACCCGAAGAAATTGTCGAAAAATTGAATCAGTATTTTGAAATTGCAACACACGCGATTAAGAATCACGGCGGATATGTCGATAAGTTTATCGGAGATGCGGTCTTGGGGGTTTTCGGCGTTCCGGCCTATCATGAAAATCATGCCGCAAGGGCGGTAAAAGCTGCAGCAGATATGCAAAAAGTTTTTCTAAAAAACCGAGAAAATGAAAACGATCTCCTTCAATCCGTGGGGATCGGAATCAACTCGGGGGTTGTCGTATCCGGCAATATCGGATCACAGGATAGAATGGAATATACCGTTATCGGCGGTTGCGTAAACCTTGCCGCACATCTTTACCGGCTCGCCGACCCCGGTGAAATCATCATCAGTAAAAGCGTCTATGATCAGCTCAAGGATAACCTCGAGGTCACCCCTCTCCCTGTGCAGTACATCAAAGGCAAATCGGAGCCCGTGGAAACGTTTCGTTTGCTTCGCATAAGGGAGAACCATGATGCCTGAGCCGCCCAACCGGAAACACATTATATCCTTTATACTCTTTTTGCTGTGCCTTTTATTCCTTTCGGGGTGCAGCCTCAACCGATCTATTTCTCATAAAAATTTTCACGCGCGGGTTTATGATGATTTTGTTCTTGTGGAAACAACCGCCGGGGATACGCTCTCATCCCTTTCCGAAAAATACCTGAAGAGCCCGCATAAAGGCTGGCGGATTGCGGAATTCAACCATATTACGAAAATTATTCCGGGGCAAAAACTGATTATTCCTTTATCCCCTTTGAACAGAGGCGGTTTGGAGAAGTATGGTTATCAAACGGTTCCAATATTGGTCTATCAGAATTTTTCAAAGAACAGAGCGGAGAAAATGACCCTGACCGAAAATGATTTCAACGCCCAGATGAGGTACCTGAAACAAAACAATTATCACGTCATTTCCCTGGACCGGTTGATGGAATTTTTGGATTACGAATCGCCACTGCCTAAAAAATCGATCGTCATAACCTTCGACGATGCATGGCGCTCCGCTTATGATATTGCCGTCCCCATATTGAAAAAATACGGTTTTACGGCAACCTTCTTTGTCTACACGGATTTTATCGGCGGCGGCAAAGCCTTGTCCTGGAACAATATCAAGGAACTTTCAGAAGCAGGGTTTGACATTCAATGCCAGACAAAAACGCATCGCAATCTTTCGATCCCACAAAAGAACCAGTCCATTAAAACATATTTCCATTCCCTTGAAACGGAATGCGCTTATCCTAAAAAACTGTTTAAAAAGATGTTGAATAAAGATTGCCGATATCTGGCATACCCCTATGGAGAAACCAATAACCTTGTCATTGCCGTTTTAAAAAAATACGGCTATCTGGGCGCATTTACTCTCGGGGGAGAGTCCAATCCCTTTTTTACAGACAAATTTAAAATCAACCGTTCCGTGATATACGGGAATTATAACATGGAGCAGTTCAAACATTACATATCTGTTTTTCAAAAAATCGATAAGATGCCTAAAACGGCCTCCAAAACCGTCATTGAAAACGGAACGACGTTTAAGACCGCTTATTTTTTGAAAAAAGCTATGGCATATGAAAATGCCGATGAATTGCAACGCGCCCTGTTTTATTTAAACATAGCGAGCGCATTGAGCCCAAAAGACCCAGAAATTTCCGAAAGAATATCTCGCTTGAAGGCAGCCATCGGTGCCAAATCTCATGCATCCTTTATAAAAGGAAAAACATTTTACATGCAAAACAGGTTCAATGACGCAAGGAACCAATTTTTAATCGCATTGCGATACGACCCGGATTTCAAACCGGCTCTGGATTATTTGAAAAACAGACTTGTTCCCAAAGCCTATATCTCTTACATCCCAGGAAAAGGAGATTCTTTAAAAGGGATCTCCAAAAAATTCTACAAAGATCCTGATCTTGATTTTTTAATCGCCTATTTCAATAACCTTGAGACCGAATCAAAACCCTTGCCCGGAAAAACGCTTGAACTTCCGATTCTCCCTTGGGATGTCAATCCCGAAAAAATAGATATCCATGAAGAAATTCTCTCGACAAAGCAATTGCTCAAGGAAAAAAAGTACCGGTCGGCGATCGATGTTTCCAATAAAATATTAAAAATTGATCATTCAAACAAGACGGCCGTCGCTTCAAAAAATCAAGCATATTACTACATCGCAATGGAAATGATCCGAAATAAAAAATATTTTGAAGCCATCGACACACTCAAAAAAATCTCGCCCGGATATGAAGGCGTTGACGATGCAATTCAAAATGCCATCCAAAAAGAACTTTTGAACGCCGAAACCCTTTTGAAAAAAAAGCAATACGCCGCGTCCATCGATCTCTCGGAAAAAATATTGCGTTATGACAGATCCAATAAAACCGCCAAAAAAATTATCAGCGTCGCCCATTGCCGCCGGGCAAATACTCTGCTCTTTCGCAAGAAATATGCCGAGGTATCAAAAGCATTGAAGACAGCAGACCCGTCGGATGTTTGTACAAAAAAACTGAGGGCCGCACTTGAACTGTCGATGAAAAAAGAAGCAGAAGCGCACTATATTCGAGGCGTCAAACTTTTTCTGAACGAAGAACTTCAAGGGGCCATAAGCGAATGGGAAATAACGCTGAAACTCGATCCCACACATGATAAGGCAAAAAAGAACATCAGAAACGCCAGGAATATTCTGGAAAAACTCAAAAAGGTCAAGTGAATTCCAGGTGCTTTTCTAATCATGTAAATGAATAAAAAGAAAAAATCCATTTGGGGATGGGCCATGTATGACTGGGCGAATTCCGCCTTTGCCACAACGGTGATGGCGGGATTTTTCCCTGTCTTTTTTAAAGAGTACTGGAGTTATGGCGTCAATGTAAATATGAGCACCGCCCGCCTCGGATTCGGAAATGCCGCCGCCGGGCTATTGATTGCCGTCATGGCGCCCGTGCTTGGCGCTGTAGCGGACAGTGGTTCGGTTAGAAAAAAATTTCTCATTTTTTTCGCCTATCTCGGCGTTTTAATGACAGCCGCACTTTTTTTGATTCAAAAAGGGAACTGGGGATGGGCGATTTTTTTCTATGTTATGGGGGTCATCGGTTTTTCCGGCGCCAACATATTTTATGATTCGCTTCTGCCGAGTGTCGCGGATGACAATGAGATCGATTATGTATCCGGCCTTGGCTATTCAATGGGATATCTTGGCGGCGGCCTTTTATTCCTGACAAACGTCCTTATGACCCTCGTGCCGGAAAAATTCGGATTGCCAGACGCGGGAACGGCTGTACGATATGCCTTTGTTACGGTGGCCCTTTGGTGGGGTTTGTTTACTATTTTCACTATGGTCTGGATGCCGGAAGCCCAAACAGAGGCAGCCCCGGCCAATGGTGTCGGCTTTATCATCAACGGATTCAGACAATATATCGGAACGTTCAAAAAAATTCGAGGCTTGAAAACCGTCTTTCTTTTTTTGATTGCGTATTGGTTTTACATTGACGGGGTGGACACCATTATCCGGATGGCGGTCGATTACGGCATGTCCATTGGATTCGATTCAAATGATTTGATCATTGCCCTTTTGATCACACAATTTGTCGGCTTTCCATTCGCCCTGTTATTCGGAAAACTCGGTCAGATCTGGCACCCACGAAAATTGATCTACATCGCCATCGGCATTTATATGTGTGTTACCCTATTGGGAACGATAATGACCCATCCCCATGAATTTTACATTTTGGCCGTTCTTATCGGTATGGTGCAGGGGGGCATTCAAGCCCTGAGTCGATCTTTTTATTCGCGACTGATTCCAAAAAACCGGACCGCGGAATTTTATGGATTTTACAATATGCTGGGAAAATTCGCGACGATCCTTGGACCGGTCCTGATCGGTTTTACGGGGCTCGCGGTAAGGCGCATGCTAATGCCGTCATCTCCCACACCCGATCAGATGCTTCACATCAGCCGGGTGGCGTCCAGATGGGGAATCGCATCGATTATTCTCCTATTTGCCGTTGGAGCGGTTCTTTTATTTTTTGTCGATGAAGAAAAAGGGAAACGGGAAGCAACGTTGCTGGGGAAGTAATTGCACGAGGGATGACCGCTTCGCTCGGAAGATGGACGACCGCTGCGCTTGGACGAGGGGATTGGGTTTGAGGAGCGCTGCGCTTTAGGCTAAGAGCAAACATCCTTCTTGTCTCCAACCTCTGTTAAAGCGATCCTCTGCCCCCCTACGGCCTTAAGCCTTGTCTCTGCCATTCCGCCCCCGTCTTCCATCGTCCGAGCAAAGCGGTCGTCCATCTTCCATCGGTTACGGAGCGGAGCGACGCCTCATCAATCCATCCCATATGGCCTGGATTTGGAGCGCATGATTTGTGAAAATCCACTCCACGCCCCTGTTCAGCTCCCTGAGCAGACAGTTTCGAGAACAGATGTATCCGGTACCCACGCCCTGTTTTTGCATATGATGTTTATTTAAAAGCGTATCGTTGATCAGTAAATAATGTCCTGCGATCCCACCGTAGTTTCTTTTCAGCGCAGTGTCGCTCAATTGTTTAACGTTGAGTCTTGCGCTTGGGACAAAGGCCGATGGCGGTACAAAATCGATCAACTCGAACATCTCCGGCCGAAGAGAAAGAAAATGAAAATCGTCCTGAGGGGCCAGGCCGCAAAAGAGATCCTTCAGTACGTTATTTTGACGCGCCGGATCCGGATAGGCCTCTTTTTTTATTTCAACCATCAAATGCATTGTTTTACCATATTTTTGAATGACTTCGGAAAGCGTGGGAATCAAACGGCAGTGCATGTTTAATTCGGTCAGGGTCACTTGATTAATATTGATATCCGATCCAAATACTCTCTTGAGCGCGGCATCGTGAAAAACAACCGGTATCAGATCCTTGGTCCATCGGATGTCAAGTTCTATCCCCCAAACACCGGCTTCATGGACCCGATCAAATGCAGCCATGGTATTTTCAAAAATTGATTTGTTGTCATGTTCTCCCCGGTGCGAAATGATTTTGCATGCTTCGAGCCTTTTTGTATCCGGAACAGGCTGTGGTATTTTTTCATATACAAAATCAAAAAGTTGGATAATCTGTTTTTCCAGCCAAATATCGATATTCATGGACGAAACCTATGGTTCATTTGGATCCTTTAGTTCGTTTAGATCGTTATGCCCGTTGAGATCGTTTAGATCGTTGAACGGTCCTAACGATCCTAACCATCCTAACCAAATGATATCTTGCATCCCTTCGAACAAACAGTATAAGATCATTATAAGGTTAATACTAAAATATAACGCTTTTAGCGATTTCATCAATAGAGGATTGAGATATGATATCATTTGAATCCGTTCAAAAGGCCGCAAAGATGCTCGGGGATAAAATCATCCGAACACCGCTGATCCATTCACCTTCTTTAAGCCGGATGTTTGGCGGAGAAATCTATTTAAAACTGGAGAACTTACAAAAAACAGGATCTTTTAAAATCAGGGGCGCAACATACGGCATATTGATCAACAAACATAAAATAGGTCCGGGTGGCGTGGTGACGGCGTCTGCGGGAAATCACGCACAGGGCGTCGCACTGGCGGCCCGGCTTTCCGGGATCCCGGCCACCATCATAATGCCCGAATGGGCCTCCATCAGTAAACAGGAAGGAACGCGGGAATATGGCGGCGAAGTCATCATTGAAGGAAAAAATCTGGGAGAATCTCTGAACAAAGCGAAAGAATTGGCCCGTAAAGGCAAAACCTTTATCCATCCTTTTGAAGATACGGATATCATTACGGGACAGGGAACCATTGCCCTTGAAATCATGGAAGATCTTGAAGATTTCGACATGATTCTCGTTCCTATCGGCGGCGGCGGCATCATTTCGGGGATTGCTGCAACCATAAAATCGGTTCGTCCTAATGTAAAGGTTGTCGGTGTCCAATCCGCCGCGTGCCCGTCGGCCTATGAATCCTATCACCACGGAAAAATCACAACAGTTTTATCAGCGTATTCCATCGCTGACGGGATCAGTGTCAAACAGGTGGGAGTGCCGAACTTCGATATTATCCGAAAGCATGTGGATGATGTGGTTTTGGTCGACGAAGATCAGATCGCAGCAGCAATCCTTTTGCTTCTGGAACGAAAAAAGATTCTCGCTGAAGGCGCCGGAGCGGTTTCTCTGGCGGCCCTTTTAAACGGCTCGGTGACCGTTCCTGAAAAAAGCCGCGTTGTTTTGGTCGTCAGCGGCGGCAATGTTGACAGCTCTTTGCTGGGTCGCATATTAAATCAGGGCCTGGTGAAACATGGCCGAATCATGCAGCTAAGGGTGCGCCTGCCCGATACACCCGGTTCTCTGGCACAACTGCTCATTTTGATATCCGGCCTGAAGGCAAATGTCCTGCATATCTTTCATGATCGAAATGCCAGAAATCTTCCCATTTACGTCACGCGTGTCGACCTGGACATTGAAACGCGCGGTCCCGATCACATCGAAGACATCACCCGAAATTTAAAGGCATCAGGTTATGATTTGGAATTGCGATGAAAGTTGAGAAAGAGTTCAGGGGTTCATAGTTCAGCGGTTCACAGCTTCCAGGTTATCAGGCAGAGCATATTCATCTTTGCTCTTTTCTATTTGCTCTTTCCTAATATCCGTCGTCCGCTTGCCACGGCGTAGCTCGAAGAGCGAAGACGGGCCCTTCGCCCTTA
>JAJDND010000116.1 GCA_022340885.1 Desulfobacterales bacterium
TGGAGCGAGCGCTATAAAAAGAAGATCTATGACAGTCGGATTCTCACCACGCGAAACCTGGTTGAAGCCATACCCGATGATAAAGATGTCGTGCTCTGCAGTACATCCGCCGTGGGGTATTACGGTAACAGGGGGGAAGAAATTTTAAAAGAAGATGCGGCCCCAGGGAATGATTTCTTGGCCACGGTTTCCATGGATTGGGAGAAAGAAGCGCTATTGGCGGGAATAAAAGGTGCCCGGGTTGCCATCATGCGTTTCGGCGTGGTGTTGGGGAAAAACGGCGGCGCTCTATTGAAAATGATTCCGGCCTTTAAGTCTTTTGCCGGGGGCCCCGTCGGAAGCGGGGACCAGTGGTTTCCGTGGATTCACATGGATGACCTCATATCCGCAATGATGTTTATCATTGACCATCGGGATATTAAAGGGCCTGTCAACTTTTGTGCACCGAATCCTGTACGGAATCGTGATTTTGCAAAAGCGCTCGGCGATGTGCTCGGCAGGCCGTCGTTCCTGCGAACACCTTCTTTCATGATTCGGACCCTTATGGGTGAAATGGGAACCGCCTTGCTGGCCAGCCAGCGAACAGTTCCCGACAAGCTTTTAAAAAATGGTTTCGAATTCCGGTATCCGGATGTTGGAAAAGCACTGCGTCATTTGCTGAAATAAAATTCGGAGTCAAAAGCACGTCAGTGCCTTCGACGTTGAACTTGCATCCGGCTGCAAAACACCCGATGTGTCTTGCAGGAATCAAAGGTCATAAAGCGTTTCATCCTTTAAAGGTTGTTTACGGGTCGTTTTACCGCGGATGGATTTTTTTCCGGACAGGGAAAAGGGATCTTCTTCTTCCAGGATATCCCCCAATTCGGCTTCGACTTGTTCGGGGTCTTCGCCTTTTTCCATTCGTCTCAATGCTTCATCCATACCGTCTCCGAGTTTAATTCCCGTCATATCGGTCAATTTCCGCATCAGATTGGCCGCCTGTTTCGGATCGTCTTCGTTGATGTTGTCCGCTTCGCCGGCCAGCATTTGCATGGCCCGTTCCATTTTGCTGCCGTCAAAAGGAAGGTCGTCAAGGTCTCCGTCTTCCTTGGCCCTCCCGGTAAATGCGACCCAGGAAATTTGTCTCGACAGTGTCTTTTTTTTGCATTTCGGACATTTAGGTTTCTTGGTCGTGTTGACGGTCTTGGAAAAAAAATTGAACAATGTATTGCAGTCTTCGCAATAAAACTCATAGATGGGCATGATTCCTCACCTCATTTCACTGATTTATTACTGTTTTTTCTTTATCTTCGCCCATGTGTCCCGCAGTGTAACGGTACGGTTGAATACCAGAGCGCTTGGGGAAGAATCCACCGTATCGACACAAAAATATCCGAGTCTTTCAAATTGGTACCTGGCTCCGGGCACCGCGTCTGCCAGGCTGGGTTCCACGAGAAAAGGCGTTATTTTGAGAGAATTGGGATTCAGGTTTGTTTTAAAATCCATATCCTTTTCTTCATTGGGATTTTCCTTTACAAAGAGGTGGTCATACAACCGGGCTTCGGCCTTGACGGCGTGATGTGCCGAGACCCAGTGAAGCGTCGCCTTGACCTTGCGTCCGTTCGGAGATGATCCGCCGCGTGTATCCGGATCATAGGTACAATGCAGCTCAACCACCCGGCCGGTTTGTCCATCTTTAACCACATTGACACAGGTGACATAATATGCATATCGCAGCCGCACTTCACGGCCGGGAGCCAGACGGAAGAACTTTTTCGGCGGATCTTCCATAAAGTCATCCTGCTCGATATACAGTACCCGTGAGAAGGGGATTTTGCGTGTACCCATCGCAGAGTCTTCAGGGTTGTTCAGTGCGTCGAGTTCTTCAACCGTCCCTTCAGGGAAATTATCGATCACAACCTTAAGCGGTCGCAAAATTCCCATGACCCTCGGCGCATGTTTGTTCAGATCTTCTCTGATGCTGAATTCAAGCAAGGCAATATCCACCGTGCTGTCCCGGCGGGCAACACCGATGCGTTCGCAAAAGTTCCGAATCGATTCCGGGGTATAGCCGCGTCGGCGCAGCCCGCTGATGGTCGGCATTCGGGGATCGTCCCATCCGGATACATGTTTGCCTTGCACCAATTCCACGAGTTTTCGTTTACTCAACACCGTATAGTTGAGATTCAAGCGCGCAAACTCGATTTGTTGGGGATGACAATCGACATCGAGGGCATCGAGGATCCAGTCATACAATTCTCGATTGTTTTCGAATTCAAGGGTGCACAGCGAATGGGTAATTTTCTCAATGGAATCCGAGAGACAATGCGCGAAATCATACATGGGATAAATGCACCAATTATCACCGGTTCTATGGTGAGAAACCCGCCGAATGCGATACAGCGTGGGGTCGCGCATCACAATATTGGGCGATGCCATATCGATCTTGGCGCGAAGCACATGGGCGCCGTCTACGAACTCACCGCCTCTCATGCGCTCGAACAAGGCCAGGTTTTCTTCTACCGATCGTGAACGAAACGGGCTTTCAATCCCGGGTTCGGTCAAGGTTCCCCGGGTTTTTCTAATTTCTTCGTTGTTCAGACTGCAAACATAGGCCTTGCCCAATTTAATCAGTTGTACGGCATATTCATAAAGTTGTTCGAAGTAGTCCGAGGCATAGAAGAGGCGGTTTTCCCAATCAAATCCCAGCCACCGGACATCGTCTTTTATCGATTCCACATATTCCACTTCTTCTTTACTGGGATTGGTATCATCGAACCTCAAATTACACGTTCCGCCATCATATTCTGTTGCAATGCCGAAATTAAGGCAGATGGATTTTGCGTGTCCGATGTGAAGATAACCGTTCGGTTCGGGTGGAAACCGGGTGGCGACACGGCCGCCATTTTTATTGTTTTTGACATCTTCGGCAACGATGTTCCGGATAAAATCGGAAGCAGGGGAAGACTCGTTTTTCGACATATTCAAAGCTCCATTAATTTCATTTTTTTATCGTATCGCAACCATTCGGGCTTTAGAATTTAAATTGAAAGATCTTAATGTAATGTGGGTAAAATTTCAAATCTCAAGCACCAAATTACAAATAAATCACAAATTCAAAATACAAATGACCGGAACTATCTCTAAGGTCACCAAAATCTGATCCCCAAACCCATAATTTTTACCAGTGTTTCTTAAAAAGTGCCGGTGCATTGCGAAGCCGGTCCACCACACGGCGCTGACCGATGGTGGTCAGAATATCAAAAATGCCCGGACCCGCCAGTTGTCCGGTGACAGCCGTCCGAATGCCGTTAATCAACACACCCGGCTTAACATCGAGGGCCTGGGCCATTTCCCGAATAACCGCCTCGGTCTCCGGCGCTGTAAATTCCGCTATTTTTTCCAGGCGGTCCGCCAGCATGGGAAGCCATTGTTCAAGTTGCGGGTGTTTGACAATATTCTTTTTCAAGGCCCTATCCTCGATGGCGAAATCGTTTGAAAAATATGCACGGCCCCGGGTGGCAAAATCTGTGGTCAAATGAAACCGGCTGCGAATGAGCTCGATGGTATCCAAAAACCAAGGACGTTTGCCGGCATCGTATTCGGGATCCCATATGCCGGCTTTTTTCAGTTCGGTGCGAACAAAAGGTGCGATTAGATCGACCGGCATGGTTCTCAAGTAATGGGCATTGATACTGACGGCTTTCGGATCCGTAAAATATTTTGGATCGTCCTTGTTCACGTTAAAGATGGAATTTGCTCGACCGATGCCTTCTAGAGAAAATGCCTCGATCAGCTCCTCTTTGGAAAAGATCTCTCTCGATTCCGGCGTCGCCCAACCCAACAAGACTAAAAAATTCAAAAATGCCCACGGCAGGAAGCCATGTTCTTTGTAAAAATGAACCGCAACCAGCTCACCATGCTTTCGTTTCGAGATTTTGGCTTTTTTAGGGTCGAGTGTGAGCGACATATGGGCGAACTGCGGCACCGGCGCGCCGAGGGCCTGATAGATCAGAATCTGCCGGTGGGTATTCGACAACCCGTCCTGTCCGCGAATAACATGGGTAATTCGATCCCGGATGTCATCGACGGTATTTGAAAGAAGATATAGCGGCTGGCCATTGGAACGAACAATCACGAAGTCTTCGATGTCCTGGTATTTATGGTCGATCTTTCCGTAGACGATGTCTTCGAAAGAGACCGAACCTTCTTTGTTCGGCACTTTCATGCGAAGGGTGTAAGGCAAGCCGCGGGCTTCCTTTTCGGCGATTTCATCTTTTGTCAGTCGCCGGCAGGCACCGTCGTATTTTACGTCTTTCTTTTGTTTCAATGCAGCCGCCCGTTTACTTTCGAGTTCTTCTTTTGAGCAGAAACATTTGTACGCATGACCCGAATCGAGGAGTTTTTTCGCAGCCGCATGATGTTCATTGATGAACTGTGTCTGAAAATACGGCCCTTCATCCCAGGTGATCCCCAGCCAATTCAAGCCCTCGATAATCCCCTTGATCGATTCTTCCGTAGATCTTTGGGCATCGGTATCTTCGATTCTTAATATCAGTTTGCCGCCGGTTTTTTGAGCAAAAAGCCAGTTAAAAATAGCGGTGCGAGCGCCGCCGATATGCAGATATCCGGTGGGACTTGGCGCAAAGCGGACGATCACGTCTTTTTTCATGTGAATTAACCTTTCCTGACCCGGATAAATTCCGAATCCTAAAATGCCACGATTTCAATCGACTTGTTTTTTTATAATTTCGGATTCAAGTTTTTCCGCCAGATTTAATGCAATAGCGAGGGCGTCATTTATCTTAAAAAGTTGGACCTTAAAGATTTTAAGGGATGCGGGCGTCGCCGTAATGCCGGCATCGCTCATAAGAATTTTTTGAAGCCCTTTTGCCTTTTCGGACAAGTCGTCGAGTTTTTCAACAAAAACACCGATTTCATCGGCCCACTTTTTTCGTTTATCATCGGGGAAATTAATTTTTCGATGTCCGAAACCTTCTTCCAAAGCCCCGATGGCATAATCATCGGGGGCGGCAATTATTTCATACATTGCATTCTCCTTTCAGTGGAATAAACCGGATGAATTTGTTATATTAAATATTTCGCTTAGCACACATTTTCTTAATCACAGCATCATTTAGGTTGAACAATAACCTGTTGCGTAAATAATTACAAGAGGCAGAAAGCAGTAAAATGAGCAATGAAATGGAATGCATGTGTATGGAGTGCGGAATGTGAAGTTATGTACCCGCCGATCTCATCACAATGGACCCTTCTGTGTATGATTCGAATATGAGAATAAGAAAAAAATCGCTGACTAAATGATCAAACCATTGAAAAATCAACATAAAAAATGATGATATGCGCAAATCAGCCTTATTTTTTCCCCTATATCGGTTTTTTTCACAAGGCGTATCTTTCGGATCATTTGGTTATTATGGACAATGTCCAGTTCCCCAGGGGAACCACCTGGATTAGCCGCAACCGATGGAAAAATGCTCAAGGGACCCTGTGGATGACCGTTCCGGTTAAAAAGAAAGGGCTGGGACTTCAATGCATCGATGACGTTATGATCTGCCATGACGGACGTTGGACCAAAAAACATCTGCAAAGCCTCAAAAATGCATATGCCAGAGCGCCATATTTTGAGGAGCATCTGCCGTTTTTAGAAGATCTATATTCAAAAAGGCATGAAAAACTCATTGATTTTAATGTTGAAATTATCCGTTATATGATGAGACAATTTGAAATAGATATAAATATTAAACGTATATCCAAGATAGGCGTTTGCGGGAATGGAGATAACCGAATTGTCGCCGTCTGCAAAAAATTGGGCGCATCGCGATTTCTGGTGCAAAAGACGGCAAGAAAATATTATGATGCGAAATATTTGGCCTCGCAAGGGATTCGACTTGTGGATTTCAAACCCGTATCCCCGGTTTATCCCCAACTTTGGGGAGACTTCATTCCGAATCTGTCTGCCATGGATCTTATTTTAAATTGCGGGCCCAAGGCGCGTGATATCATGACCCGGATGTTACCGCCAAGCATGGCTGAAATTTCGTAAAAGGTTTCAACGGCCGTTACTTGCGGTATCGATATTGCGTTAAGGTTAAAAGATGCGAAATTGTGGGAAAGATTTTCGGGATATCCGGACGAGGAGAATAAGATGAAACAGAACCGGCCATCCCCATTACAAAAAATCGCACTTGTTTCCACGCCATGGCCCATTTTCAGCAGACCCTCGATTCAAATCGGTACCTTGAAAGCGCATCTGAAGCGGCAGTTTCCGAACATGAAAGTCGATGCGCATCATTTTTATCTGGAAGTGGCCGAAGCCTTGGGATACCGTCGCTATCAAAGCGTATCCGAGCGAACATGGCTGGCTGAAACCATTTACGCTGCGCTGTTATATCCTGAATACCGGAATCATGCTGAGCACCTGTTTCAAAAAGAAGCTAAAGGAAAATCCCATCTCAAGACGATGGATTTTAAATCTTTGACAGGAAAGGTTCTTGAGATATCAGAAGCGTTCATCCGCCGGATTGACTGGGGAGGATATGGGCTGGTCGGTTTTTCCATTTGTTTTTGCCAATTGTCTTCATCGCTCTTTTTTATTCGGAAATTAAAAGAACGATTTCAAAGCCTTTGTATCGTTGTGGGCGGGTCCTTGTTAACGGGTATCGCCGCAGGGAATATTTTTAAGGTATTTCCGGAGATCGATATCCTGGTCAACGGAGAAGGCGAGATCGCCCTGGATCGATTGGTTTCCAGTCTGAATAAAAACCGTGACAAAAAAATGATACCGTCTTTGGAAGGGATTCTTTCGCCGGAAACCCATGGAAAAGAAACGCCGGTCTCTTTTTGCCAGATGAAAGATCTGTCCGGTATGGCGCCTCCGGATTACAGCGACTACTTTGAGAAAATAAATTCATTTGATCCTGCAAAACGTTTTTTCCCGACACTGCCAATGGAAATATCCAGGGGATGTTGGTGGCAGCGCAGACGACCGGGTGGAAAATTCAAAGGATGTGCTTTTTGCAATCTCAATCTTCAGTGGGACGGTTACCGCACGAAAACCGCTAAACAAGTGATTTCAGAGATGGATTATCTGACCTCAAAGTATAAGACACTCTCGGTCGCGTTTACGGATAACCTTTTACCTTTGAAAAAATCCAAAACTATTTTCAAAGAAATCAGTATGTTGAAAAAAGATTTTCGCTTGTTTGGAGAAATCCGCGCCACGATACCGGAGGAAGATTTGCAAACCATGAAAGACGCGGGTATGCAGGACGTGCAAATCGGCATAGAAGCGTTAAGCACCCGTCTGCTAAAGAAACTGAAAAAGGGGACCACGGCGATTCAGAACATCGAGATCATGAAACATTGTGAAATGCTGGGGATTCACAATGCGTCGAACCTCATTGTTTATTTTCCTGGCAGTGATCCGGACGATGTGGCTGAGACGCTTCGAAATCTTGAATTTGCCTATCCGTTTCGACCGCTTCGATTGGTACATTTTTGGCTCGGTTTGGGGAGTGCCGTATGGCAGGAACCGGAGGCTTTCGGGATCAAAGCGATATTCAACCACCCTAATTACCGCAGCCTTTTTCCGCCGGATGTTGTTCGATCCATGCGGTTTATCATACAGGCTTATCGCGGAGATCTCGGGTATCAGAAAAGACTGTGGGCTCCGGTTAAAACAAAACTGAAAGCCTGGAAAAAGACCTATGCCAAACTTCATCAGGGGGAAAACCATGAGAACATTTTAACTTACAGAGACGGGAGATATTTTTTGATCATCCGTCAGAAAAGATTGGCTGGAGAACCCATGACCCACCGATTGGAAGGAACCAGCCGGTCCATTTATCTTTTCTGTCAAAAACACAGAACCATAAAGCGTATCGTCAACCGTTTTCCGTCAACGCCGGCGGACCGGATCGAGGCGTTTTTAAAGATGATGACGGATAAAAAGCTGATGTTCAGCGAAGATGATCGGTATTTGAGCCTGGCGGTGCCTGAAAGACCCCATGGCAAGCGCCTATAATTTCAACAACTGATTGTATCGATAGGGTTAAATTTTGTTATAAAATCAATCACGAAAACACGAAAGGACGAAAGCACGAAGGGGGTTTAGATCGTCTATACGATTAAACCATCCAAGCGATCCTTGCCATCTAAGCCATTGACAAGGAAAAGATTTCGTTATTCGATATTCGGATTTTGCCTGAGCATCACTTTTTGTTCAGACAATCATTAATATTTTTTTTCGTGTTTTCGTACTTTCGTGCTTTCGTGATAAAATGTCTTTCAAATATGAGACCGTCATGATTTGAGATTTGGAATCGTCGTTAAAATGTGCTATTTCAGCACGAAAAATAATATCCACGTCTGAATGACGGATGGAAGGGAGCTCGTTATGGGTGTGCTTGGGAAAATTATCGGAGGAACCATCGGATTTGCCATGGCCGGACCACTGGGTGCCATTGCAGGCGCGGCACTGGGCCATGCATTTGATACCAACGCCAACACGCATTATATTGACGGAAGGAATCGTCTTTCAACAGGTGAAGAAGACCAGTTTACCTTTTTTGTCGCCGCGTTTTCCATGCTGGCAAAACTGGCCAAGGCCGACGGCCGTATTTCCCAAGCAGAGATCGACACCATTGAAAAATTTATGGTTTACGATTTGAATCTGAATCCTGAGAGCAGACACCTTGCCATCAATATTTTTCATACAGCAGTTGAATCTCCCAATAGTTTCGAAGATTTTGCCCAACAGTTCTACGGCCGGTTTCGAGAGCAATACCAGATGCTCGATTTGATGATTGATATTCTGCTTAGAATTTCCGTGGCCGATGGTGCGCTGAGTCAAAGTGAAGAAGAGCTGATTCTGTCCGCCGTGAGAATATTCAACTTCGGTGATGAAAAGTATAAAAAACTCAAGTCGAAATATATTCAGGATGTTGAAAAATACTATGCCATCTTAGGAAGTGACAGTCACGATTCAAATGAGCATATAAAGAAGCAATACCGGAAACTTGTGTCGGATTATCATCCCGATAAGATTGCTTCAAAGGGACTTCCCGAAGAATTTACAAAATTTGCCAATGATAAATTCCGCGAAATTCAGGAAGCCTATGAAATTATAAAAAAGGAAAGAAACATCAGGTAGTATCGATTCACAAACGGAATTTCTGCCTATCTTCTGCGCTAAAACCTTGGCATTGAAGGCTCAAAACCGCTGCTTTGCCCTATGAAGATTTTTAAATGTATGATAAAATACAGCCCTTATTTTATGAAGAGAAAAACAAATAACTTCAACTGCGTGTTTTTTTCCCGGTTGAGGTAATCATTTTTAATTTTATGGTCAAACACTCTCGACATTACAACAGGTTCGGTTCAACCATCCGGAACAATCATGGATGTCTGTCCTGCGGTACAACCGAAAACCTCGGCAAACGAAAATATTGTTCCATCGACTGCCGTCAAAAATTGCGGTATACCCTTAACATGAGAACCGGACTGCTCAGGGCGCTGAATACCCGCTATGGATCGTTTTACTTTACCGAAGCGTCAATTGTTATGGATGTGATGCTGTATGATGCCAAAGAAATCTTCAGTTTCATCTATCCGCGTTCTTCAAATAAAAAACCTGCTGAAGATTATGTCAACATGTCGGATTTATTGGGTAATGAGTGGTGGGCGGAGAAAAAAAGAACGAATCGGCACTACCTGGCCACCCGATATCTGCTTAATAAGGCCAAGCGTCAAAAGTTGCTTCACCATCCGGGAATGCCGGTAGAAGTAAGAATTCCGATGATAAAATCATCGTCCTTGAGTTGTCTGAGGCTTTGCAAATCCGAGCTGAACTCCGATGAACCGGAAAAAGTGATTAAAAGCGCCTATCGCCTCCAAGCCAAGAAACATCATCCCGATCGCGGCGGTGATACCGCTACCTTCAGAAGGATTCACCAGGCGTACTTGGATCTTATCCAATGGGCGGAAAATCCTTCTTTTCAGAGGCGCCGGGGATTCCCGGATAAATGGTTTTATGACGGATGCCAGAACCGGTGGCTGCAGCCGGCGCCGTATCTCATAAAGAATCGGATCTTTTTTTACACAGGATCCTTATAAGGAACTGAAAAAGTGTTCAGTGTTCGGTGTTCAGGATGGTAATTCTCACATTCAAGTCGTAAATGATTGCCCTTCCTGAACTCTGAACCCCTGAACTCTGAACACTCTAACGGTTAAAACTTATATCGTTCTGCGATAATGCGTTCGACCTCCTCTTCTGTGGGCATGGTATCCCGGTAACCCGCCAGACACTGGTTGCGTATCCATCTGAAAAGGGATACGGTTTCATTGACTTCGATCAGCTCGGGTATAATGTCCTCATCCTGAGACAGGATATGTCGACGAAACTGGCCCAACATGCCGACCACATCATGGAATGTAGCCGGCTCTCGCTTGACGCCTTTTTTGAAGGATTTACCTTTTGTCGGAAACACCTGATCCGGTTCCGGATTCGCTGATATATCGAGCTTTTGAAACGGTCTTCTCACCTGGATCTGCCAGTTTCTGGCCTCGTTCATCATCCTGGAAACCAGTGGGCCTGCCCAGTCATGGCTCTGTTGCCCCTGTGAGCAGTAAGAGAAAAATTCAACAACCGAAGGGCCGCAGTATGCGATGGCTTCTTTGAGTATTTTTATGGCGTAAAAAGGATTATCCACGGTCAGCTTGGCCGAATACACATGAGATATGGCTGTGGCTTGGCTGACAATACGTCGATGCAGCGTCGTCTTGCCGGCAAATTTTTCTCCGATGGGCGAAGTGGAACGATCACACCCAAAGCGAGTAGCGCCGGATTTCTGTGCACCGGTATTCATGTAACCTTCGTTGTTGTAAATCACCCATGTGATGTCGTAATTCTCTCCCAGGGCATAATTAAAGGGGCCGTTGCCGATGTCGTAAATGGCGCCATCGCCGGCAAACACAATGATTTTGCTCAACACGTCGTTAAATCCGTTGGCATATGCCTGATCCAAGGCAAACTTGGATCCCAGGGCCGCAGCCGATGCGGTGCCGAAACCGTAGTGGCCAGCCTGATAAATCCGGGCATTGAACGGATTGACCAGTTCCGATACCTCATTGCAGCCGGTGGCATTGATGTTGTAAATGGTAAATCCGCGATCGATCATATGCTCGATGGCCCGGCGGTTCTTATCCGAGAGAACCTTGAGTCCCTGGTAAAAGGTTTCGATGCCTTTGGGGCTGTTACGCAAACTTTCAAGGGCATAGAAGGTCAACAGGTTTATGGTTCCTTCGCCGCAGCCGGGACATAGGGTGTGTTTACCCGGATACAGCTTTGAAAAGATAAAAAGTACCTGGTGATTAAGGGGCATCCGGTCCACATACTGGGCCGCATCATAGGTATTATCCAGATAATGGTATGATTCGGGGAAAAAATCTGTTTCAGTTATCCGTGTCTTGTCGACCATTTTAAAAGCATCCACTGGGCACACCTGAGCACAGACCCCGCAGCCTTTGCATCGATCGACGACGGCGTTTATGTTTAAGGCAAAACGCTGCCAGGGAATCCCCTTAGGCGGCTTTTTGAACGTTTTGAAATATCCAGCCGCTTCATCGGGGACAGATTTGTCCGTGATCGTGGAATGAAGCGCCGAATCCGGGCACGAAGCTGCGCACATGCCGCAGGCAATACATTTGGAGGCATCCCAGACCGGAAGCTGGGTGCCGATGAAGCTCACATCTTTGTATTGACTGGTTCCGGACGGAACCACGGGAATAAACCGGTCCCAGGGGACTTTTTTCCCCTCCAGAATCGGCTGAACCATTTCCTGGCTGAAAGTTTTCTGAAAATCTTCCATGAGGTTCACCGGTTTAATGGTCCCCAGTTCGTCCTTTTCAGTCATGGCAACCGGAAGACCGGCGGCTCTCTGGGCCTGGCCGAAATCTTCGGGAATCATCGCCGCAAGGGCCCCCTGAGTTTCGGAAACTGCGGCGAACGAGCAGATGCCTTCAATGGGATCGGCTGAAGCCTTCTCGACACCTTCCCTCAACAGGGCGACGTTGGAATCGATAATCTCAATTCCTTTCTTGGCCCCCAGCTTTTCCTTCATGATACTTGTAAATCTGGCTTCAAAGGCTTCGGGCGTAAAAATTCCCGTCTCTTTGTTGATAAGACCCAGCATGACTGCGCCGGGCAGATTTTTTTTAAGGTGTTTCAAAGCGGCCTGCGTGGCGTCCACGGCAATCACCTTGATATTCTTGTCGGCAATGCGCCGACGCATTTCAGCTGGAAACGTTTCGAGAATTTCATCCGCGGTTCTGGGGCTGTTGATCACAAGGAGTCCGCTTTGGTTCAGTCCGCCGACATAGTCCCTTAAGATCTCGCCGGATAGAAATTTTTCATTGAAAAAGGCCAGTACATCCTGCTCGGTCAGTTCCGAAGCATTTCGAATGGGACTCGCACTGATTCTAAGATTCATAAATACCGGCGCCCCTTTTCTGGCAGCGCCGTATTTGGCGCCGGATTCGATATACCGTCGGCCGTTGCAGCTTTCTTCCGCATAGATCACGGCTGCGGTTTCCAGGGCGGTTTTAACGCCTTCGGCGCCGATCCCGATAAATGTCAGACCCAGCTCCCGATCCTTGTAATCCGGAAGCGCTGCAGGCCCCAGAGTGTAAGGGCCATCGATGCCGGAATAAAAGTCCCGGATAAAATCGTCCCTTTTGCGCTCTAAGCAACCTCGCATGTTCTCGATGACCGCAGCGGCATCGTACTTATTGAAATCTTTGCTGCCCAGACCATAAACACCATGCAAAAGGGTGGGCATATCATCCCGGGCGTAAAGTTTGTGCTCATCCTTGCCTTCTCGATAGGCTCTTTGAGACAGTTGCAGCGCGACTTGCAAGTCGGCCAGAAGAAGCTGATTATGAACCATGCCGGTTCGTTCCATTACAGTGATGACTTTGGCATTGCGGACACCATAGGCGATTTCCTCGTAACAGGGCGGGTTGAACAGCACGGGTCGGACAACCCCTATTTTAACGCCGTGAACATCCCGGTAGTAATCGACCACATCCTTTAGAACACCAGCCGCCGAACCCAGAACCACAACGACCATTTCGGCATCGTCGGTACGATAGCATTCGACAACCTTCAAGTTGGTCTCTAAAATCTGGTTCATCACGTTCATGGCGGCAATAACCCCCCGTTTGACAAAACGATAGGCAAGATCCTGGGCCACCTGACCTTCCATGGTCAGGTCGGTATCGGTAAAGGTTCCGGTAAGGTATCTTTGTTCGAAATCCGGCTGATAAAGCCGGTTCGGCGGCCCGACAAAATATTTTAAAAAGTCGTCCGAAAGAAGCTTAATATTTTCAAGGGCATGGGATTTGATAAATCCATCGCCGATAACCATAAACGGCAGCATAACCTGCCTCAGTTCGGCGGTTTTAAAAGCGATTGGGAGCAATTCATGGAGTTCCTGATTATTTTCAGAAACAAGCTGAGCCCAGCCCGTATTGCGAACGCCATAAAAATCGTTGTGGCCACAGTGGATGCTCAACGACCCCTTATTCACCTCCCGGGCCATCACCGTCATAATCGCCGGCAGGCGTTTGCCCGCCACTGAATAGAGGTTTTTGGTCTTTAACACCAGCCCCTGGGAAGAGGTATTGTCCACATATCTCCCCCCCTGACATGCCATCGCCTCCACTGCTGCAATGGCCGAAAGCTCATCGCTGGGTTGAAAATACATCAGTTCGGTTCCAAAGAGATTTTTTTTGCCCGTTGAGGCAGCTTTTGCAAAATCTTCGGCGATGGGGGTGGAGGGTGTAATGGGATAGCCGCAGAGTCCGTCCACCAGCCGGGTGAGGATCGAAAGCGCGGCGTGATTACCGTCCAGGATCGCTTCTTTTCGCTGTCGAAAATCTTTTAATCGTTGTTCGCTGATTTCGGAAAGGTCGAATCCAAAAAGCTTTTTGGCGTCGAACCGCTCCCATTCTTTTTTCCAGTCCAGTTGAAGACTTTTCCATTTTCCTCTTTTTCTCTGATAGGGAAGCATCTCCATTAGGGCATTAATATCGATTTTTGGGGCCATTGGTTCTTTCTCCTAATAAATAATCATACTAAGATACATTAATACTGTTGGAATTGGACGGAACATTTCCTTAATTGGAAGATATGGCCTTAAAGGAAGGATAGAATTCCTTCAAGGACAGAGATCATTCGAGACCTTTGAAAAACGCCCCTTTTTGCTCAATTTCTGCTTCATGCTCAAATTTCAATCCTCAAAATACTCAACGTATTCCTGCGGTTAAAATTTTCACCTTCCTTGAACTTGAACAAAAATGAACATTTTTCAAAGGTCTCGGTAAATGAGGGCCTTCCTCGTGAGAAAGTCTTCTGGCATTAGCCTGGATGAAACTAATGAAGTTTCCAACCTATTGTAAAATAAAGAATATGTCAAGTCATATTCAAGGAAAATTGCGAAAAAGCCATCAAAATCAAAGGATTGAATCTCTAAAAATGTGTCGACATGCTTACAAGCTATGTTGTGCGGTAAAGGAAAGTATATTAATTCGAAGATGGTATTGAAAATCCAATGGTATTCTTTTATATAAAAAAAGACCCCGCATTCCGGTATCCCATTGTTCCATCATTCCAGTTGCGGACAAATCGAACGAACGTGTAACCGATATCTCTATTGTCGCATATGAATCTCACAGCCAAGTTATCACCGGTGTTGAAAGAATATTCAGAAAGCAGATACGAAACATTCCTTGCCGCGCTGAAGGATTTGCATATATCCCTGCCCGATGATTCCGGAACTGCTGCGGCGCTGAAAACAGCGTTTGCTTTTTCCGATTTTGTATTTAAAAGTTGTGTGCGTTATCCCGAGCTGTTTAAAGATTTACTGCAAGGCGTCGATCT
>JAJDND010000139.1 GCA_022340885.1 Desulfobacterales bacterium
TGATCAAGGCGTTGACCGGCATCAACACGGACCGGCTCAAGGAAGAAAAGCGCCGCGGGATTACCATTGAACTCGGGTTTGCCTTTCTGGATCTTCCCGGCGGCCAGCGTTTGGGTATTGTCGATGTGCCGGGCCATGAAAAATTCGTCAAAAACATGGTGGCCGGCGCCACGGGCATCGATTTCGTGGCTATGGTGATTGCCGCTGACGAGGGGGTTATGCCCCAGACCCGAGAGCATATGGAAATCTGCTCCCTGCTGGATATCCGGCACGGGCTGGTTGTGTTGACCAAGACCGATCTCGTGGATGAAGAATGGCTGGAGCTGGTCGAGGAGGATGTCCGGGATTTTGTCAGGGGAACCTTTCTGGAAAGCGCACCCATTGTACCGGTCTCCTCGGTTACCGGCGCCGGCATACCGGATTTCATCAAAACCCTGGACGAGCTGAGCGCCGAGTTGCCAGGGCGGCCGCCTTCCAGTTTGTTCCGGCTTCCCGTGGACCGGGTGTTTACCATGAAGGGATTCGGCACCGTGATTACCGGCACGCTGATTTCAGGGCAAGTTCAGGTGGGGGATACGGTGATGCTGTATCCTGCGGGGATCACGTCCAAGGTACGGGGCCTCCAGGTTCATAATCAAAGCGTTGCCAAGGCTGAAGCCGGTATGAGAACCGCCATCAACTTTCAGGGGCTCGAGAAGGCTGTTGTCAATCGCGGCGATGTGTTGTCGAATCCCGGCGCCTTGAAACCGAGTTATATGATCGACGTTACAATGAATTATCTGGGCAGTAATAAAAAGCCCCTTAAAAATCGTACCCGTGCGAGGTTTCATAGCGGTACCAATGAGGTTCTCGGGATTATCGTCCTCATCGACCGGGAGGAGCTGGCTCCCGGTGAAACCACCCTTGCCCAGATACGGCTCGATTCGCCGGTGACGGTCATCAAAGACGATCACTTTGTGATCCGGAGCTACTCTCCGGTGCGTACCATCGGCGGCGGTACTGTTCTCAATCCGATTCCGCAAAAGCACAAGCGGTTCAGACCCGATGTCATCGACGGCTTGAAGGGGTTGATGGCGGACGATCCCGAACAGATCATCCTGTATCATGTTCAGGAATCCGGATACCGGGGGCTTGCCTATGCCGATCTGAAAATTATGACCAGCCTGCATGAAAAACAGCTCCAACAAATCATTCAGAACCTGTTGTCAAAGCGATCCATCATTCTGGCGGACAAGGAGAGCCAGACCTACATCCACAGCAACAGTTTTGATACATTCAGATCGGAAACATCCCAGTATTTGAGCGGTTTTCATAAAGCCAATCCTTTGAAAACCGGGATGTCAAAAGAAGAGTTAAAATCCAAATTCCCGGATTTGCTGAACTCAAGGCTGTTTAACCTGATGCTCAATCAGATGATCAAAGACAAAAGTGTCGTGACCGAGGACAATTCGGTTCGCCTGTCCTCACACAAGGTTTCACTGGGGGTGGATCAGGCGGATATCAGAGACAAGGTGCTGAATGCCTACCGCGAAAACGGGCTGACCCCACCGTATTTTAAAGACCTCAAAAAGAATTTCGAGATCGAGGATTCCCTGGCCAAAGATGTCATCAGGCTTCTTGTGGACCAGGGATTGATTGTGAAAGCCAAAGAAGATCTTTATTTTTATGCTGATGCCGTCAACGATTTGCAGCAGAAGCTGGTCGAATTCCTTACAGCCCATGGTGAAATGTCAACACCCCAGTTCAAGGAAATGACCGGGGTTTCTCGCAAGTATCTGATTCCGCTGATCGAATACTTCGATGCCCGGAATGTCACCATCCGCATCGGGGATATTCGGAAACTCCGAAACAGATAACTTTGCACGAACCTGAGGCTTCCATCTGCTGCGTTATTAGGGACTCGCAATAGTTCACCATGGCTTCGTCCTTAAATGCCTTGCATATAAAAGCGTCAGTCTCGTGCAAAGTTATCTATGTAATATTTGTAGGAAATTAATGAGAATCTTTAGGTTACTTTATTGAATCGGATAAGAGCTTTTTTTCTCATTGATTTTCACCCGAAGGGCTCGTGCAAGGTTCATGTGGGGTAATATTTTCCTTGAAAATTGCCGAATATATAAATATAGGTTTAAGCGTCATATAAATCCAAAATTTAAACGGAGATAATATGGAAAATCAAATCCCCGATGAAAATGATCATACCCATAAGTCAGAATTCAGAAGATTTGCCGCCAAACGTATCATCTTCTTCACACTGGTAGGGATCGTCGCCATATGGGGCATCGGCGTCGTGATCGGCTATTTCGAAAAATCTGATGAAATTCGGATGGCACAGAAATACGAAGACCAGCTAGCCCAGGAATCTCCCCAACACATCCCGCAGTCAGAAGCTTTGAAAGAGGGTGGTGAAACGGAACCGTCACACGAAACCACCCCGAAAAAAAGCCATGAAGCGACAACCGGCCCTTCGAGATCTGACAAAAATACGGCCGGCAGCATCATGACAATGGATTTTGTTGCGCTGGACAAGGATCTGACCGCTAACGAAGCTTTGGAATATCTCAGAAAAACCCACCGTGGAAAAATGCAGCCGGACCAGTCGTTTGTGGTGGATGATAACCAAACCCTTCTCGGCGTCGTTACCAGAAATCAACTGCTGTTCGCTTCATCGGAAGCGGTGCTCAAAGATTTTATGAGTACCGAGACGCATTCCGTCCGCACCGGCATTGAAACCGAGAGGATCAAATCCCTCATGGACCGGCACGGACTGCCGTCCGTACCGGTCGTCGACGATACCGACAAGCTCGTGGGCGTGATCAAGGCGGTTCAGGTCATGGGTCTGGCCATGGGGAAGGCTGAAAAAGCCCCGGAATCCGTTCGAACGCCGACCCATGGAATGATGGGTCCGGAACCAGAGATGCAAACACCGATGCACGAGGCACCGGTTCCGGCGCCTGAGAAAAAAGCGCCGACGCCGTCAACCAAGGCCCAAGCGCCGACCCATGAGGCGGCAGTGCCCACCCAAGAAACCGCCGAGAAAAAAGCCGAACATCCTGCAGTTGCAGCGCCCGGGAAAACCAAGGCCGAAGCTCATAAAGAACCGGCCCATAAAACTCACGAAGCCGCGGAGGCCAAGCCCCGAGCCGTGGGAGTAGCTTTTGTCGAAGCCGCCATTGCGCCTTTAAATTATGAGCTGAATGAAAGATTCTATGGGTGGCGGCCCAATGATATTTTAAATTTTACGGACAACGTCAACAATTTTCAGTTGGGAGTCCTCGAGGTCACCCGACGTACCGTGGTTGCCCTGGCTGAGCGCATATCTAGAACCGGTGCCACCGCGGCATTTGACGAAAACCTTGAAAACTCCATGAACTGGTTGATGATCAAGGCCCGTAAATACTGGTTTCCGTCCCCTGAAGACAAGTACAACGACAGCCTTCATGAGCTGAGGATTTATATCGAGAAACTTGAAAAGGGAGAGGCCAAATTTCACACCCGGACGGATAATATAATTCCCTTGCTCATGGATTTCGAGGACTTGCTGGGAAGCTGCGAAGAAAATCTGGTCAAGATAAAAGAGGATGACGGCAGTTCGGTCAGTTTTTTCAAGGCCGACGACTACTTTTTCTATGCCAAAGGTGTTGCCAGTGCTATGGGCACCATTCTCGAGGGCGTCCTCGAAGATTTCCAACCGATCATAGAGTCCCGGCGGGGGATCGATTCAATTCATCATGCCATTGAATCGTGCCGTGAGGCATCAGAGATCGATCCGTGGATCGTCACAAACAGCTCCCTCAGCGGCATCTTGGCCAATCATCGCGCAAATATGGCCGCACCCTTGAGCCACGCCAGATTCTATATCGGTGTGCTCATAAAGACGCTATCAACATAAAATTGCAAAACAATTTTATATGAACATGGCGGCAATGCTGTCCAGATATAGCATCCCATTGGATGTCAGGGCGCAGCGGTCTTTGGATGATTTAATCAGGCTTTTTTCTTCAAGATCCGCAATAATCGCGGCGTACCGGGCGTTGAAGTTTATACCGAACTTTTTTTCCATGGCATCAACGGCGATCCCTTTGGTTTGCCTCAAGCCCAGATAAACGGTCTCCATCCATTGTTGTTCCCGGTTCAATACTTCCTCACCTGCAAGCGGTAGCCTGCCTGCCGAAAGTTCTTCAATATATTTTTCAACGCTCGGATGGTTCCAGCGTCGCTTTTGACCCATGAACGAATGGGCTGAAGGCCCAAGCCCGGTATACGGGACAAAATTCCAATATTTCATATTGTGTCGCGAAGCATATGTCAAAGCGCTTTCGGTGTCGCGGACGCCGGCATCTTTCCGGGCGAAGTTTGAGGTTTCATACTGAACATAATGATGATCGCTCAAAAACGATACGGCAGTCTCATACAGCTCGCAGATCCGCTGCTCGGGAAGGGGGGTGAAAGTCCGGTTTCGAAGATCCATGTGCAAGGGAGTGCCAGGTTCATAAGAGAGCATGTAACAGGAAAGATGCTGCGGCCGTAAGTCCACGGCAGTTTCCAGGTCCTTGAGCCACAATTTGTCGGTCTGTCCGGGAATCCCGTATATCAGATCGAGCCCGATGTTTTCAAATCCAGCCTCTTGGGCCCATTTTACTGCGTTTTCAGAATCTTGAGCAGAATGGATTCTTCCTAAAAAACCGAGGTTTTCCAGATTGAAGGACTGGATGCCGATGCTGATCCTGTTGATGCCGGCCTGCCGATAATTTTTCATCTGTCTCAGCGTTACCGTACCGGGATTGACTTCGAGGGTGGTTTCGGCATCGGATAAGATATCGAAACATTGTCCGGCAAGGTCGATGATGTTTTTTAAAACCGCATCCTCGAGGACCGAAGGTGTGCCGCCGCCGATGTAAAGGGTATCGTATACCCAACCGTTTTTTTCCACCAGGTCCATTTCGGAAATCAAGGCATCCAGGAACCGGGGCTGAAGCGAGGGGTCGGTGATGGAATAGAAATCACAATAGGGACATTTTTTAAGACAAAAAGGGATATGGATGTACAATCCGGCCGGGGAATCATCAGGGGCGGAAGGGGGCGAGTCTTGAAACATCATGAAACCTTAAAAATGATATCTATATTTGAAAAGGTCGGATATTTACTACCATATCAGTTTGTAATACTCTCCGCCATCTGCAATCCCAGATCGAGGGCCTCGCGGTTCATCTTTAAAAATCCCTGAGGAATTCTCTCCTTTAACACCTCCATGATGGACTCGGGTTTGACCAGTTTGGTCAATCCAACCACCGCGCCAAGCATACAGATATTGAACACGATAGGTTTTCCGATACTTTCCATAACGCGCCGGTACATGGGGAGCTCTTTTTGCTGGGCATCCACTTTTCTCTGGATTTTCACGAAACGGTTGTCCGTGATCAACAGTCCGCCGGGACGTATGATCGGATAAAATTTATTGTAAGCTTCCTGGGTCAGACAGACCAGTACGTTGGGCTGGATGACCTTGGGATAATTGATGTTCGATTCGGAAATAATCACGTCGGTGCGGGTAGCGCCGCCCCTGGCAGCCGGTCCGTAAACCTGGGATTGCACTGCCATGAGGTTTTCATAGAGTACGGCGGCCTCGGCCAGGATGATGGCCGCGGTAATCACGCCCTGTCCGCCGGATCCGGAAAATACCAATCTGCATCTTTCCATGGTTTCAATCCTTTTTCCTGAATCTTTCAGGAAATTACTTAATAATTCTCATTAATTTTCATGAAAAAGTCAGGTTACTCCTTGGGCAGCGTAGCCTTAGCCCTTTCGATCACCTTATCATATTCATCGCAATATTCCGGCAATTCCTTTTGAACAAAAATGCCTCTTTCTATCAGGTCCGGGTTTTCTTTTTTTGCTTTTGATCCAATGGACGTGGTATTCTTTTTATACGCTTCCATCATCTCGACAGCGCCCCCGACACGGTTCTTTCTGCCAAAATAGGTCGGGCACTGGGTCAGGACTTCCACCACCGAAAATCCTTCATGAAGAATCGCCTGGTTTATAATTTTGGTCAGTTGCTGAACATGGTAAGTGGTGCTCCGGGCCACAAAGGAAGCGCCTGCCGCCGTGGCCAATTCTACGGTGTCGAAGGCGTGGTCGATATTGGTGTAAGGCGCTGTGGTGGCCATGGTGCCGTATCCCGAAAGGGGAGAATATTGTCCGCCGGTCATTCCGTAAATGCGATTGTTCATGACAATGGCCGTCAAATCGATGTTTCGCCGGGCGGCGTGAATGAAATGATTCCCGCCGATGGCCAAGGCATCTCCGTCCCCCATGGGAACAATGAGGTTCAGTTCGGGCCGGCTCATCTTGACGCCGGTGGCAAACGCCAGGGCCCGTCCGTGAAGGGTATGGAGCGTATGAAAATCGAGATACCCCGATATACGGGCTGAACATCCGATCCCCGAAACCATGACGATTTCATTTTTGCTCATGCCAAGATCATCCAGAGCCCTCAAAAGGCTGTTCATCACAATGCCGTGTCCGCAACCCGGGCACCAGATATGCGGGAAAAATCTTTCCCTGATATAATCCTTTACCGCCATGAGTTACACTCCTTTTCCCTGGATCAGCCGCAGTATACTCCGAATATCCGTCGGCGTGATAAAAGAACCGTCGATTCGGTTGGCCAGAAAGACTTTTTCGGGCCGGTCTACGGCCTTCCGGACTTCCTCCATGATTTGGCCCATGTTCATTTCCACCACCACGACATATTTTGCATTGGCGCACTTTTCCCGAATCAGATCATAGGGAAACGGCCATAAGGTCTGGAGTTCCAAAATGCCCAGCTTTTCTCCCCTGGATCTTCTGCTGACCACGACATGATTGGCCGACCGGGCCGAGGATCCGTATGATACGAGGACGATGTCTGCATCTTTTAGGTGGTATTCCCTATAGCGGGTAATCTCGTTGACATTGTTTTGAATTTTATCCACCAAATGGCGGAGAAGACCATGCACGATATCCGGGTTGTCCGAAGGGAATCCCCACATGTCATGAAACAGCCCGGTCACATTGTACCGGTGAACGGCGCCGAAGTCGGACATGGGTAGACGTCCATCTTCCCTGGGCAGGTAGGGATGATAGTCGACGCCTTCCTTTACCGATGTCCTCAGCCGCTGCACCAGCGGCAGTTCTCCTTTTTTTGGCACAACCAGTCTCTCCCGCATATGGCCGACGACCTCGTCGTATAAGAGGATGACCGGTGTCCGATAGGTTTCTGAAATATTGAACGCATCCACGGTGGTTTTAAACACATCCTGGTGGTTGGACGCGGTAATGGTAACGATGGCATGATCGCCGTGGGTTCCCCACCGTGCCTGGTTCACATCTCCCTGGCTGACATGGGTCGGGATTCCCGTGGACGGCCCGCCGCGCTGGACATCGACCACCACGCAGGGAATCTCCGCCATGACCGCGTATCCCAAGGCTTCCTGCATCAGGGAAAAACCGGGGCCGCTGGTGGCGGTCATGACTTTGCTGCCCGTAAGAGACGCGCCGATGATGGCGCACATGGATGCAATTTCGTCCTCCATCTGAATGAACTTACCGCCTTTCTGGGGCAGCCGGTAGGACAGCAGTTCGGCGATTTCCGTAGAAGGCGTAATGGGATAACCGGCAAAAAAGTCGAGTCCCGCGTAAAGCGCACCTTCCACGCAGGCCTCGTTCCCCTGGATAAATTTGATGTTTTCTTTTTTCATTGCGCTTCCTGTTCGATTTCGATTTCAATGGCAAGATCCGGACATCGGAGTTCGCAAAGTCTGCAGCAGATACAATCTGTCGCCCGAGCTGGAAATACCTTATCCTTATCATTGAGTTCCAGGACGTTTGTGGGGCAGAAATGGACACAGATGCCGCATCCTTTGCACCATTCAGGATTTATGATATGCGCTTTTAGCTTAGGTTTTCCCATGAAGTCTCCCTATTACTCTATCTCATAAGCTCCAATATGGTTATACCTAAACTGAGCGTTTCAAATTTTAAAAAGGGATAAAATATCCTTTATTTTTGCGGATTTTATCTATTGATATTTTTTAAAATTTGAAACCCTACGGGATTGCCGATCTTGCCGCACCTATTGCGTCAGATGCCGTCCCGC
>JAJDND010000147.1 GCA_022340885.1 Desulfobacterales bacterium
CTCATGTGGAATGCCGGAGAGACCGTAAAATCGGTTCAGAGGATGAAGAACTTGCGCGATCTCTGTGACGCCACCATTGTTACGGGGCATGACCCGGAAGCATGGAAAGACTTTAAGAAGGCGCCCGACTATTATGATTAAGGCAATTTGTAGAACGCAAAGGTCTCGTTTATTCTGCGGCGTTCTTTTTCAGGCTTTTCCATCTGTCGAGCCATTCTTTTATTTTTTTTTCGTATCCTCTATCCGTGGGCTTATAAAACGATTTGCCTTTGAGCTGCTCCGGCAAATAGTCCTGGGGAACATACGCATCCGGGTAATCATGGGAATACCGGTAACCTTTGCCGTATCCGATTTCTTTCATCAGCGATGTGGGCGCATTTCGAATATGCAGCGGAACCGGCAGCGCACCGTGCTGGTCGATTGCCGCTTTTACGACGCCGTAAGCGGCGTATATGCTGTTGCTCTTGGGGGCGGTCGCCAGATAAACCGCCGCCTGCAGCAGCGCCAGTTCCCCTTCGGGATGACCGAGAAATCTGAAAGCTTCCATGGCGCTGAGGGCGAGTCCCAGGGCCCGGGGATCGGCATTCCCGACATCCTCAGATGCAAATCGGACCATTCTTCGAGCAATGTAAAAGGGGTCTTCTCCTGCGGCCAGCATTCGAGCAAGCCAATAGGCCGCAGCATCAGGGTCGCTTCCCCTCAGGCTTTTGTGGAATGCGGAAATCAGATTATAATGTTCTTCTCCGGTTTTATCGTACAATAAAGATTTTCTCGCTATGGCCTTCATGATGCTTTTTACCGTAATGCGTCCGGGCGCTTCTTGGGAAGGTACATCGGGCGACGTCGTCAGAAATGCCGCTGTTTCAAGGCTGTTGAGCGCCATCCGGGCATCGCCGTCCGCTATTTCCGATAAATGGGACAGCGCGCCCTCATCCATAGCCAAATTCATGTTCCCAAGTCCCCTTTCTTTGTCCTGAAGCGCATTTTTCAAAATCGACACGATATCTTCCGGAGAAAGCGGATTCAGCACGATCACCCGGCACCGGGACAACAACGGCGCGATCACCTCAAATGATGGGTTTTCAGTGGTTGCGCCGATCAGCGTAATGAGCCCGCTTTCCACATGGTGAAGAAATGCGTCCTGTTGAGCCTTGTTGAACCGGTGTATTTCATCCACAAAAAGAACGGTTTTTTTTCGATAGAGTTTTTGCTGATTTTTTGCCTGATCGACAACTGACCGGATCTCTTTGATGCCGGATAAAACTGCGGAAAATTGAACAAAATAACTGTGCGTCTGCCTGGCAAAAATTCCGGCGAGCGTCGTTTTCCCGCACCCCGGCGGACCCCACAGAATCATGGAAAAAATCCGGTCCTCCAGAACCGCACGCCGGATCAGCGTCCCCTCCCCCACCGCATGGGCTTGGCCGATGAACTCATCCAGATTTCCGGGGCGCATTCTGTCGGCAAGGGGCTGGGAAGCGCGGGCATCCTTTCGGGCACTGTATTCAAATAGATCCATTGGCTACTCTTTTCGCACATGTTTATGGGGAGCATTTCCCCGCTTTACGCCGCCGTCCGAAGCCCGGCCGCCGCCCTTTATCCTCCCGGTTCGTTTCCGGAAAACAATCCGAATGGGTGTCTTATCAAGGCCGGCGCCTTCGCGAATCTGATTCAATAGGAATCTTCGGTAGGAAAAATGAACGGCATCCGGAAAATTGACAAAGCAAACGAAGGTTGGCGGCGCCACAGATACCTGGACCGTGTAATAAAACTTAAGCCGTCTCCCCCTGAACAGAGACGGTTCATTTCGAGCAACGGCCTGCTCGATGATTCTATTGAGCTGCCCGGTGCCGATGCGCAGTGTATATTGCCGGTATACTTCTTCCACAAGATTGAATATCTTTAAAACCCTGAGACCGGTCAGTGCGGAAATGCTCATAACCGGTGAAAAATTTAAAAATTTTGCCTCCATTCGTAACCGGTCGTAATAGGTTTTTGCGGTTTTGGTATCTTTTTCGACAAGATCCCATTTGTTCAACAGAAAGATACAACCACATCCGCGATCAAAGGCATATCCCGCAATATTGATATCCTGTTCCGTAATTCCGTGATGGGCGTCGATGACGATCAGCGCCACATCACATCTTTCAAGGCTTTTTAATGCTTTGATAATGGAAAACTTTTCGAGCTTTTTGGACACTCGCGCCTTGCGGCGAATGCCGGCGGTATCGATAAGAAGGTACGATTTTTCGTTTATTTTGAATTCGGAATCGACGGCATCACGGGTTGTGCCCGGAATATCGCTGACCAGCAGACGATTTTGCCCGAGGATCCGGTTGATCAGCGACGATTTACCGACATTCGGTTTTCCCACCACCGCCAGTCGAATGATGTCCGAAGGCGTTTCAGGTGCTGTTTTCGGCAGGATGTTTACAAGGTCATCTAAAAATTCTGAAATGCCGTAGCGATGTTCGGCGGATACAGGATATATTTTCTCTATTCCGAGACTATAAAAATCATAAAGTCTGTCCTCCTGTTCAATACCATCGATTTTATTGACCGCATAAAAAACAGGTTTTGACAACGGTCGAAGAATCCTGACGATGTCTTCGTCAAAGGGAGAGATCCCGCTCTTGCCGTCCAGCAGTAGAATAATGACATCTGCATCTTCAATAGCCTGGTGAATCTGGGAGCGTATCTTCCGGGCAAAGTCACCCTCGTCCCCGCCCGGAAATCCGCCGGTATCGACCAGTGAAAAACCGATGTCGTTCCAGGTGGCATCACCATAATGGCGATCCCTTGTCACACCGGGGAAATCGTCAACAAGGGCGTTTCGCTTTCCGGTTACCCGATTGAAAAATGTTGATTTGCCCACATTCGGACGGCCGACTATGGCAACAATTGGTTTCATGGCAAAATGTTATACCTGAATCTTCATCTTAGGTTTTGTTTGACATACCAGCGCCATTTCTTTATATTAAGTCTTTTCAAAAAAGGAGGTTTTTCCGTTAACCCGGAATCGATTAGAAGCTATCTCAAAATTAGGATTTTCGGTCGAGATCAAGGCGAGGCCGAGAATCAATCCGCAGGCATACTCAAGTATGTCGAGGACTTGATTCGAGGGCTCAACACCGATATCGAGCGAAAAGACTTTTTTGAGATGGCTTCTAGACATACCGGACGCCAAATTACCATCTAAATAGCTTACCGCGAATCCGACTGAACGTTTTTGCCTTATTCTCCAGAAAGCTTACAAGATATTAATATTATTATGAGATTTACAATATTTAAACGTCTGACCTTCGGATATCTTGCCATTTTGATGCTGATGCTGTTTTTGGTTGTCTTCGTATCTGTCAAACTCAACCAGCTGTCGCGCCTTACCCGCGCAGCATCATCTATTGACGGTCAAATGGTCCGGTTGACAGAGCGGCTGTCAAACAATATGTATTCCATGGTCAGCTTTGAAAAAAAATACATTATTTCAAAAGATAACGATTTTTATCGGCATTTTCTTCAGATCAAAAAAGATTTCAACAAAGATATCAACGAATTGGGCCTTTTAATAACGCGTTCTGATAAAACAGAAAGTAAAGTATATCATATCGCCGGTTCCGGAAAAAAGGAACAATTTTTCAACATTCAGAAACTGGCCAATAAATATTTTTCCATCTTCGGTGAGGAGATCACAAACATTAAAACCGGCCGGGAGTATCCGGTTAAGGAATATGAAATTAAAAAAGAGCAAATTATCGCAGACCTCGACGACGATTTTAAATATATCATGTGGGCGGCAAAATCAGACAGAGACGAAAAGATAAAAATATCCAGCGAAATCAGTGACAATGTGTTTAAGACCGCAATCTTTGCCGCCGGGCTTTCCATTTTTTTCGGTATATTGATTTCATTTTTCAACACCCGAAGCATCAACCGGTCTATAGTGTTATTACAAAAAAAAACCAAGGATATTGCAATAGGGAAATTCGAAAAGACTCCGGATATTGCCTCACCCCCTGAGATTAGAGATTTAGCAAACGATTTCAACATCATGTGTGATCGATTAAAGGAGTTGGATGAAATGAAGGAGGATTTTATCAGTCACGTATCTCACGAGCTTCGAACACCGCTGACCGCCATAAGAGAAGCGTCAAGATTATTGATCGATGGAACCTTTGAGGCCGATCATGAGAATCGAACGGCCCTTTTAACCATTGTCAGCGATGAATGCGAACGATTGATTGAATCGGTCAATCGAATTCTTGACCTTTCCCGCATGGAAGCTAAAATGACCGAGTACCATCTTGACAGGGCTGATCTGATCCATATTATCCGAAAATGCCTTTTAAAACTGGCGCCCATTGCCCAGCAAAAAAAGATCAAACTTGAATTCACCCCGCCGCCGCATCTTCCGGAAACCTGGATAGATGTGGAAATGATCGACCGACTGCTTGAGAATTTATTGGGGAATGCATTAAAATATACCGACAAAAAAGGATCGGTTACGGTAAAAGTCTCATTCAAAAACACCGGCGGCAAATTCATTGAAGTATCGGTTTCAGATACGGGTTGCGGAATCCAGAAAAAAAACCTTGACAATATTTTCGATAAATTCAAAAGGATAGAAAGTGGAAAAAACACCGCCAGAGGAACGGGGCTCGGTCTTTCCATTGCAAAACATATCGTAACGGCTCATGGAGGGAAGATATGGGTGGACAGCACCCCCGGCAAAGGAAGCACATTTTTCTTTACCTTGCCTGTTGGTTAAGCCTTTTGCTCGTCTTCACCGGATGCGCCCCCCTTTACTCCCAACAATATGACGAGGAAGGGGGGCTGTTCCAACGGACAACGGAAGCAGGACAGCTTTTATCCGAGGCAAATTCATCTTTTGAAAAGGGCGATTTTTCAGCATCTTTTAAAAAAAGCCAGGAAATATTAACCCGTTTCCCCCAAAAATACGGTGACCGGGCACTTTATATGATGGGGATGATATATGCGGATCCGGAATATATATATGCCAAAAATGAAATATCCGTTTATTATTTTGACCGGCTCGTCAAAGAATATCCTGAATCCACTTACAAAAATCAGGCGAAGATCTGGATCGGGCTTTTGCACCAAAACATGGATTATGCAAAAAGGGTCGATAAAAACATCGAACAAATTAGTTCGCTAAAAAACGAACTGAGTTCACAAAAAAAACAAATAAACAATTTACTTAATCAGTTAAAAAAGTTAAAAGAAATCGATTTGGGCATCGAAGAAAAGAAAAGAGAGGCCCTGCCTAAAATCGGACAATAAGACCATGAATGATTTTAAAGGAAAAATATTGGTTGTCGATGATGACCCGAATATTCTTCATGTCATCAAGATGCGGCTAGTCTCAGGTGGGTATGACGTGACCACATCCGACAATGCCGAAGAGGCCCTGAGCCTGGCCCAGAAGGATGCCTTCGATCTCATGGTGCTCGATCTGAAACTCAACGAGGAGGATGGGATTTCGCTGATGGAAGACATCCATCAGATCAACCCCAATGTTCCCATACTCATTCTCACCGCTTACGGAACGATCAAAAGCGCCGTCAATGCCATGAAAAAGGGCGCATACGGATATTTGACCAAACCCTTTGAAGGACACGAACTGCTACTGCAAATAGACAACTGCCTGGAAAAAAAGCGACTTTCAAGGGAAGTCAAAAGCCTTCGCCAGTTGGTCAAAAAAAAATACGGGTTTGATAATATCATCGGCAAAAGTGAAAAAATGCAAAAAGTCTTCGAGCAGGTCACGCTGGCTGCCGAAACCGATTCCAATGTGTATATCGAAGGTAAAAGCGGAACCGGCAAGGAATTGATCGCCAAGACCCTCCATGTCGCAAGCAACAGAAAAGACGGCCCGTTTATTGCGGTAAACTGCGCAGCCATCCCTGATACACTTATGGAAAGCGAGCTCTTCGGTTATGAAAAAGGCGCATTTACCGGCGCAAACAAGGATAAAAAAGGACTTTTCGCGGAAGCGTCCGGCGGCACTTTCTTTCTGGACGAAATTTCCGAGATGTCGTTATCCATGCAAGCCAAAATACTCAGAGCCCTGGAAGAAAAGGAGTTTTACCCTGTGGGGAGCAGACAGACGATAAAGGTGGACGCGCGCATCATTGCGGCATCCAATAAAAACCTTGAAAAAGAGGTGGAAAAAGGCCGTTTCAGGGAAGATCTTTTTTATCGCATCCATGTAATTCCCATAAAGCTCCCCCCGCTTCAAGAACGAAAAGAAGACATCCCGATACTTTCCAGACATTTTTTGCAAAAGTTTTCTAAAGAAATGGGAAAGGATATCAATGGATTTTCCATCAATGCCATGCAGAAATTGATCTCTTATCCCTGGCCGGGCAATATCAGAGAGCTTGAAAATACCATTGAGTGCGCCGTGGCCATGACAAAGAGAAATATCATCACGCAGGATTTTATTCTCCAGTCCCAGGAAAGTAATCCCGAGGGATTAATATCATTTAAGGATGCTAAAGAGAACTTTGAAAAAAATTATCTTATTCAACTCTTTGAACTCACCAGGGGCAACGTCAGCAAAGCGGCTAAATTGGCCGGAAAATATCGTGCGGATGTCTACGAACTCGTAAAAAAGTACAACCTCAAACTGACTGATTTCAGAAACAAATAAACCCAGCGCCAAACCGAACTACCTTGCCGATTACTTAGTACACATATTCTAAATTATAAATTCATGGGTATCCACCGGAGCAAATCCCCTACCGTCGATTTGAATGTAAAGCGGAAACATTGATGTTTTCAGACAAGGCGTTTTCCGCGATCCAGACTCCGATATTGAATCGCTTCGGCAATGTGTTCCATAGTGATGTCGCCGGCGTCGTCGAGGTCGGCGATGGTCCGGGCGATTTTTAGAATGCGGTTGTAGGCCCTCGCCGATAAACCGAGCTTGTCCACGGCGCTCTCAAGGAGATCACATGACGCACTGTCAATCCGGCAGTATTTTTTGATGTGCCGGTTGACCATCTGTGCATTGCAGTAAATTTTCGTTCGTTTAAATCGTTGGAACTGACGGTCTCTGGCAGCGGCGACCCTGGATCTGATGACCGCCGACGCCTCCGCATCAGCGGCGCCGATCAAATCCTTGTAAGGAACCGCGGGCACTTCCACGTGAATATCGATGCGGTCCATCAATGGACCCGATATTTTGGATCGGTACCGGTGAATCTGGGGATAGGTGCATCTGCACTCATGCTTGGGATCGGAAAAGTACCCGCACGGACAAGGATTCATGGCAGCGATCAGCATAAAACTGGACGGATACGTCAGGGTCAGGGTTGCCCGGGATATGGTAACCCGAAGATCCTCCAGCGGCTGCCGGAGCACCTCTATCACATGTTTTTTAAATTCGGAAAGTTCGTCCAAAAAGAGGACGCCGTTATGCGCCAGGCTGACCTCGCCGGGTCTCGGGATATGCCCGCCGCCGATGAGTCCGGCATCGGATATGGTATGATGGGGTGATCGAAAGGGGCGTTTTGTTATCAATGCTTCGTCTTTGGCCAGCATTCCGACGACGCTGTAGATTTTTGTTGTTTCAATGGCTTCTTCAAAGGTTATCGGCGGAAGGATCGTGGGCACGCGTTTGGCCAGCATCGTCTTTCCCGATCCGGGGGGACCGATCATAATGAGGTTGTGCCCCCCTGCTGCCGCGACTTCCAGCGACCGTTTGACATGCTCTTGTCCCTTGACTTCCGAAAAATCGGCTTCATGATCCTTATGGTGATCGAACAATTCGAAAATATTGGTCTTTTCCGGTTTTATTTTTGTAAATCCGCGGAAAAACCCCACCAATTGAGACAGGGTTTTTGCGGGCAGCACGATGATTTCCTCTACAACCGATGCTTCGCGGCCGTTGTCATAGGGCACAATGATACCTTCATATCCGGCTTCTTTCGCCGCAAGGGCCATGGGCAGTGACCCTTTCACCGGTTTAATGCGCCCATCCAGCGACAACTCCCCCAAAACGAGATATTTGGACATGATGTGCTCGGGAATAATTTTTGTCGCCGTCAGTATCCCCAGCGCAATGGGGAGATCGAAACCGGTCCCTTCCTTTTTAATATGGGCGGGTGCAAGGTTGACGGTGATTCTGTCATCAGGAAACATATATCCCGAATTGCTGATGGCGGACTTAACCCGTTCTTTGCTCTCTTTTACCGATGCCTCGGGCAGGCCGACAGTTGTAAACGTCGGGAGTCCTGACGTGATGTCAACTTCCACTTCAACCAAAAATGCATCTATGCCGATCACGGCGCTGCTTAAAACCTTTGAAAGCACGTTCCCCCCCTTTTTTATAGGATCACAGCATGTACAACAAGCGAATGAATGAGCACTTTATGGAAACGATGAATTGAAGAAATAATACTTGTAAAATAAACACCATGGGCTATAGTGAAAATGTCATTTGAAAATATCCCTTGACTTTTATTTTTTCGTATTTAATTTAAGCTTCTTTAACAAAAATCAAATTGCTTTTCAATTCAATTTGTTATTATGCATCTTCAACAAAGAACCATCACAAAACCGGTGAATTGCACGGGTGTGGGAATTCATTCGGGTAAAAAAGTCAATTTGGCCATTAAGCCTGCTCCGCCAAACCATGGCATTAAGTTTATCCGGAAAGACCTGTTGAACTGCCCGGTCATCTCCGCTCATTTTAATATGGTGGTGGACACCAGTCTTGCGACGGTTATCGGTTATGAAGGTTTTATCGTTTCGACCATCGAACATCTTATGGCCAGTTTCGCCGGTCTTTCTATCGATAACGCCCTGGTGGAAGTTGACAGCTACGAGATGCCGATAATGGACGGAAGTGCCGGCCCCTTTACTTCAATGATTAAATCAGCCGGAATAAAAGAATTGGACGCGCCACGATATTTTTTTATCGTTAAAGAACCCATTGAGCTCATTGAAGAGGGAAAAATGGTCGGCATATATCCCTGCTCGACATATAAAATCACCTGCACCATCGAATATGACCATCCCCTGATCAATGAGCAGTCATATTCTGTGGAGGTATCGGACCATGTTTGGGAACAAGACATCTCCAGAGCCAGAACATTTGGTTTTTTACATGAATATGAATATCTGAAGCGATATGGTCTGGCCCGCGGCGTTACTTTGGAAAATGTGATCGCCATCGATGATAAAGATGTTCTCAATAAAGGCGGATTGCGGTTTCAGGATGAGTTTGTCAGGCATAAAATTCTCGATTGCATCGGTGACTTTTCACTGCTTGGCATGCCCATTTTGGGCCACGTGGTTGCCAAAAAAGCCGGCCATGCCTTCAATCATTCTTTCCTTCAAAAATTCTTTGCCGAAAAAGAATCGTGGGAAACACGTACGATAGATGAACGGCGGCGCCAATCTGACGAGCCTGTGATGGAAGACCTTTAAACCCTTTTCGAGATTCTCTATTTGAGACCTTTGCAAAATGCTCATTTTTGTTCAAGTTCAAGGAAGGCGATAATTTTAACCGCAGGAATACATTGAGTATTTTGAGGATTAACATTCGAACCTAACGCGGAAATTGAGCAAAAAGGGGCGTTTCGCGATGGTCTCTATTTGGATGTTCGGCGCATATGCCGCTTAATCAGCCGAGTGACGGTGGAAAGAATCACTCCTCCGCTCATTACTAAAAGAAGTACCGCTATCCAAACATATCCATGAAATTCCGGTTGTTCACGTGCCACCGAAATCCCGATGCAGCCGAAAGCAAATACAATGAGCATGAAGATGATGATTCCGACGCAGATGGCTTCGGAATCATACCAGGGGCTGATCGTTTTTCTGAATAAAGGGTTTTGATCGATACGCATAATCGTATGCTCGTTTAGGCTTCTGAAACCATTCAAGATTTAATGATGCCCGAAGCAGAAACGGTCGATATAAATATTGAAAATGCCGGTTAGGAACATTTTGTAAAGCCGCAAAAATGGCAGATCATACAGCTTTCCTCAAAACTAATGACATTACCGCATTCCGGACAAATTTCCCCAAGGAGGCTGTTCCCATATCGTTTTCCCTTATAAGAACCGTCTTTCAAATATCTTTTCTCCAAAACTCTGGCGATGGCATCGGGGATGGATAACACCAGACCGCCTTCCTGAAAAACCGGATGTTCCCCACCGATGCCTTTGAGCTGTTCGATAATTTTTTCGACTTTTACGCCGGATCTCAATGCCAGCGAAACGAGCCTCCCGATGGCTTCGGTTTTGGCGGTGGTTGATCTGCCCGACTTTCCGATAGTGGCAAACACTTCAAATGGCAACCCTTCATATTCCGTAACTGTAACATAAAGCTGGCCCAAGCCTGTTTTCATTCTGGCGGTAAAGCCTTCCAGTGTCTGTGGCCGGCTTTTTACGGTTGAAATCAGCGTGTTGATAGACTTGTCCTTTGCGGCAAATGAGAGCACCTGATTTTCCTTGCTGCCGTCCCGGTATATGGTGACGCCCTTGCAATCCAATTCATACGCCAAATCATAGATTTTTCGAACATCTTCCGCCGTGGCGTCGCGGGCCAGGTTTACGGTTTTTGAAACGGCGTTATCCGTGTATTTCTGAAAAGCAGCCTGCATACGGATATGCCACTCCGGAGAAACATCATGAGCGGTAACGAAAACGTCTCGAACATCTTCGGGAATTTCGTGAAGGTGCTGTATGCCGCCTTCAACAGCTATGGCATCCATCAATTCAGTGTTGTAAAACCCACGCGCTTTTGCAACCTGTTCAAAATACGGGTTCACTTCAAGCAGCTTGTCGTTGTCCATGACATTTCTGACAAAACTCAATGCGAACAGCGGCTCGACACCGCTGGAACAGTCTGCAATGATACTTAATGTGCCCGTGGGCGCAATGGTTGTGGTCGCAGCGTTTCGATAGGTGCAATCTTTTTTGTCTTTAAAGACGCTGTTGTCAAAATTCGGGAACACCCCTCTTTCATCGGCCAGGTGCTTTGAAGCGGCATGAGATTCTTTCTGGATGAAACTCATCACTTGTTCTGCAATTTCAAGCCCTTTTTCCGAATTGTACGGAATTTTAAGCTGATAAAGCAGATCGGCGAACCCCATAACGCCGAGACCGATTTTGCGATTTCCGTGGACCATTTTTTCAATTTCTAAAAGCGGATATTTCGACATGTCAATGGTATTGTCGAGGAATCGGACGCTCCACCAGACCATTTCTTTTAACGCCATATAGTCGATGATCGGTGTTTCGGCATCGTAAGTGACGAACTTGGCGAGATTGATCGATCCGAGATTACAGGATTCCATGGGAAGCAGGGGTTGCTCTCCGCATGGATTGGTGCTTTCGATATCACCCAGTGCAGGCGTTGGATTGTCCCTGTTGAGCCGGTCCAGGAAGATAATGCCGGGGTCCCCGTTTTCCCAGGCCTGCGTGACAAGCGCTTGATAAACCTCGGCCGCATTCAATGTTTCCTCTTTTTGCCCGTCGCGGGGGTTGATGAGATCATAATCGCTGCCGGTCTTAACGGCTTCCATGAATGCGTCCGTAACACCGACGGAAATATTGAAATTATTGAGTTCGCTGTTATTCTTCTTACTGTAAATGAACTCCATGATATCGGGATGATCGACTCTTAAAATCGCCATATTGGCGCCCCTGCGCGTGCCGCCCTGCTTGACCTGCTCGGTGGCCGTATTAAAAATTTTCATAAACGAAACCGGACCGGAAGCGATGCCGCCGGTGGTTCCTACCCGGCTGTCTTTCGGGCGGAGCCTGGAAAAGGAAAAACCTGTGCCGCCTCCGGATTTATGGATAATTGCGGCATTTCTAAGCGAATCGAAAATCCCTTCCATACTGTCTTCCACAGGAAGCACAAAGCAGGCGGCCAACTGGCCGAGTTTCCGCCCCGCATTCATGAGCGTCGGTGAATTGGGCAAAAACTTCAATTCCGTCATCATGTTGTAAAATATATTTTCCATCTTTTTTACATCGGCGTCATCACCGTATTTCTTCTCTGCCTTTGCGATGTTTTGGGCCACCCTTTTGAACATCTTTTCAGGCGTTTCAACGACTTTTCCTTTGCCGTCCTTTTTCAGATACCTTCGTTTTAAAACATTCAGCGCATTGTCGGAAAGCTTTAAGCCATTTTTAACGAATATGGATTTATCCAGTCGAATATGCGAAGTTCGGGTTAAACCGTACTCCATCAATTTGGTTTGAAGCAGTTTATCGATAATCGGCAGGGTAATGGTATGATTTTCCATGTTTGCGATTTCTTTTTTCAAAAACCGGCTGATATCCATGGCCTGGCTGGATTCAATGTGGTTGTCTTTGGCAAGAATATCCGAGAATAATTGATCATCCCATTTGCAGGCGGTAAGATCGAAACGCCCTTCATCTGTAATTAGAATTTTACGCTTTGAACCCATGGCCGTTCTCCTGTATAATCGTTATCATTGTTGAGTAAATATAATATTAATAACACGAGTGTTAAACTTTAACAAGATTTGCCCCACCTTTTAAAAATTTATTCGGATAGGTTAATTTTTGCGTTTCAAGAAGCGAAGCCCCATTTGCTTTCAATGGGGCGGTTATGGATCACATCTTTTAAAGAGAAGGTGTAACGTAAAACACATAAATGCCATAAAGGGCAAAACAAGTTGTAAACCGGTCTTTCTGACAGGGTATGGATCACCTTTTGCATACTATATATAGTATGTCAAGAGAAAAAGAACCCAACATCTGCACATTTTTCGCCAAACCGTGTCTAAGGTGCTGATAGCGTTAAAAAGAGCGGTTTGAAATTTAGATAAAAAGGAAAAATAAAAATGTCCATCAAGATCTTTTTATGGATGCTGTTTTTCTACATGGTTTATTGCGGTGTTATCTTCCTGATGCAGCGGCAAATTATGTTTCCACGCCATCTTATCGGAATTCCGCCCAGATGTGAAGATCTACCCTTTATGGAAAAGATATGGATAAAAACGACATTCGGCAAGACTGAGGCATGGTTTTTCCCGCCGGGAACGAAAAACAATCAAATCCCGGCCCCGGCGGTCATTTTTGCCCATGGGAACGGCGAGCTCATCGATTTCTGGCCCAATGAACTCAAAAGATTCAATCGTCTTGGAATCGGAGTATTTCTTGTAGAGTACCCTGGATATGGAAGATCTGAAGGGACACCTTCGGAAAAAACTATCAGAGAAACGTTTATCAACGCCTACAAGGTCCTCACCGAACGGAAGGATGTCGATTCTGCCAAAATCATATTGTTCGGGCGCTCTTTGGGCGGCGGTGCGGTGTGTTTACTGGCCGCCGAGCGCCCGACTGCGGGACTGGTACTGATGTCGACCTTTACCGACACCCGCTCGTTCGCAAAAAGATATTTTGCTCCGGGCTTTCTCGTCCGGGATCCTTTTGACAACCTTGCCGTGATCCGTCGCTATTCTAAACCGGTTCTAGTGATCCACGGCAAATTCGATGGTGTCGTTCCCTATTCCCATGGTGCGGCACTTCACAAGTCCGCACGTCACGCCGAATTGATCACTTATGCGTGTGGTCACGTCGATTGCCCGCCGGATTGGGAGGTGTTTTGGAGAGATATCGCGTCGTTTCTGAAGGTGTCCGGAATTCTGGAATCTTAGGGTTCGCGCAAAAATAACTTCACAGAATTGGCGCGCGGATTTGGGGTCAGATTTGTTCGATCCGAAATCGCCAAACCGCAGGAATAGCGGGCCTATTTCGAGGATTTGGCGGTTGAGGATCGAGCGAAGATGGCCTGAAGACGGGATGCGAAAATGTGAAGTTATTTTTGCGCGAGCTCTTATCTGGCCACCATGGCCCGCATCATGTCCCCGGCGTTTTCGGCATGGTCTGCGATGGATCCGATAATTTCGGCCAACCGGACCATATGGAATACGGTGACCGGGTCGACATTCATATTCAGTACTTTTTGTTTCACCATATCCTCGGCCTTATCGGCTTCATGCTCTTGCTGCCGAAGATTACGGATAATGTTTTTGATAATCACACGCTGCTCTTCGGAATAATTTTTAAAGTACTTTCTGGCTTCTCCAACCATCTTGCTCAGTTCCTCGATGGGATCGATAACCGCGTCCGCCAACATGACGAATTCTTTTTCAAGCTCGGCAGGGATTCCCGGTTCGCTCCGGAAAGAAATCCAGTCCAGGGCATCTTCCACGGCATCGATCACCTGATCTTGTTCTCTTAAATACCTAAACAGCAGAAAATTATAGACCGGCATCAGAGTCCCTTTGGGAAGATGGCCGCGAATCCGACGCTTGATCGTATCGGCTTCTCTTTCCAGTTGAATCACTTCCTGTCTGAATTCTTCGAATGTCCGGCATTTGTCTGCAAGATGACATTCGATGGCCTGTTGAAACGCCCAGGCACATTCTTTTACCTTTTCGGCATGTTCTTGAAGGCCTTCAAACGGTGATGTCATGAACATGGAGAAAAATGGAATTCGCATTACCGGCTCCTTTAAAAAATGAAGTGAAGCATTTTAAAAATGACCATACTGGTTAATGCTGCCGCGGGCACGGTGAGTATCCAGTATACCATAATCTTGTAAACAATGCCAAAATTAACAGCCTCGATTCCCCGGGCAAGGCCGACTCCAAGCACGCCGCCCACTGCGGCATGGGTGGTGGATACCGGCAGCCCCATCTTAGAAGCGACAAGGACTGTCGTTGCGGCCGCAAACTCAACAGAAAAACCGCGGGTATTGCTGAGTGTTGTGATTTTTTCACCCATGGTTTCCATAACGCGATGGCCGGCCATGGCAATCCCGCAGGCAATCCCGATACCACCGAAGAGGAGCAGGAATATGGGCACCGGCACTTTGGCACCCACATTGCCGGTTTTAACCAAAAAATAAATGACCGCCAGCGGGCCGATGGCATTGGCCACATCATTGGCGCCTTGTGCCAATGCGACATAGCAAGCGGTTCCCACCTGAATTTTCTTAAAGATCTCTTCCGCACCTGATGTAATATCTGTCACTGTAAGTTTTATCAAGGCGGTTGCGCCGAATCCGAGCAGAACCGACAGCAAAACAGCAACGGTAACTTCTGACTGGTACCCCATGGCCAACTTCTTCCCCAGAGGAGTCTTGAACAGAAATGATAACACGACGACAAAAAACGTGATGCCAATGAAAAAAGGAGACCACTTGAGCGCTTTGGCAAAGCTGTTCTTTTTGGACAGGATTAATCGTACGATGATTTTAAAAACGATAAATGCGATAACGATACTGAAGAAAGGTGAAATGATCCAGCTGAGAACAACAGCCAGGAGTTTCCCCCAATTAATGACGTTAAATCCGCCGGCCATAATTCCGAATCCGATCATGGCGCCCACAATGGAGTGGGTGGTGGAGACCGGGAGTGATTTCCAGGTGGCAAAACTCACCCAGAGGGCAGCAGCAAGAAGGGCGGAAAGAGCGCCGATAAGGGCAATATGAGGATCGGTCATAATTTCCGTCGACACAATCCCTTTACGAATGGTGTCGGTGACATGGGAACCGACAAAAACGGCCCCCAGGATATTTAAAATTCCTGCAAGAAATATGGCCTGGCGAATTGTAATTGCCTTCGCTCCCACAGATGAGGCCATGGCATTGGCCACATCATTGGCGCCGATATTCCAGGCCATGTAAAAACCGAACATGTAACCGATAATGAGAACAATATACCCTTGAGTCATTCCACTATTCCGATTGGTGCGAAGCCATTAATTCCTATTATATCGTGATGACAGAGAAAATCAAAATACAGTCCCAAGAGGCAACAATGTTAGGCGGGCACATATCATGCTGTGAATTTTGTGTCAACTACCACCTGCGAAGCGGGTGGCTTGGATTTTCGGCCGCAGGCCGAAAAGGCAAAAGCACATCAGTGCTTTCGACGTTGAACTCGAGACCTTTGAAAAATGCTCATTTTTGTTCAAGTTCAATCAATGAAAAACATTGAAATAAACTGTTATGATGGATGGCGTTTTTTGTATTTTATATGCGTTCGGCTATAGATCTGAATCGCTCAGCTTGGGCAAAATATCGTCCGGAATATTGTCTATAAAGCGGCAGGGCCGGTTTAAAACCATCCCCGATATCCGGTCATAAATCTGGACAGGATATGTGAAAAAAAGATTCTCCCTGGCCCGTGTTGCCGCGACATACATGAGTCGCAACTCTTCTTCAAGGTCTTTTTCGTCATGGACGGCGTGTATCGACGGGAACCGCCCGTCCAGCGCCCAGATAATAAAAACCGTATGCCATTCAAGGCCTTTTGCGGAATGGACGGTTGATAGAACGAGTCGCTCATCGTTAGAAGTGTCTGAGAATACGGCGTCGTTTTGGCTCGTGTTCGGCGGTTCCAGGGCCATATCGGTTAAAAAGGACTCAAGTTGTTCGTACCGCTCCATCATCACCACAAGATGTTCAAGATCTCTGGATCGCTTCGGATGATCATCATACTTCTTTCTTAATATCGGCAGATAATACCGAACCACCGCTTCACCCAATCGGGCAACGGACATGGGTTCTGCATCAATGTCGGAGAAAAGTCGTTTGAGGGTGTCCAGCCCCTGGGAACGGGAGGTTTTAAACGAAGAGTGAACGAATCCTGCGCATCCTGAATTTAAAGCTGAAATTCTTTCGTAAATATCGAGTGCAGTCTTGGGGCCGATGTGATCCAGAAGCAGCAGTATTCTGTACCAACTGATCCGGTCATATGGATTGAAAATCACCTTGAGATGCGCCAGGATATCTTTAATATGGGCGGATTCAATAAATTTTCCCCCCCCCACCTTGATAAAAGGGATCCCTTCCCGGTTCAGTTCTATTTCGAGATCGAAAGAATGAAAACTTGCCCGAAAAAGTACGGCGATCTGGTTCAAAGGCACGCCGCTGCGATGAATCCCAAGTACTTTTTCGATCAAAAATCGCGACTGACGATTTTCACTTTGGGCTTCAATCAGCAAAGGCGGTGTTCCGCCGGTCTTGCGCGTAAAAAGAATTTTTGAATATTTCCGGGTTGCCCGATCGATGATCACATTGGTGAGCTTCAAAATAGGTTCTGTACTGCGATAGTTTTCTTCCAGACGAATGATCCGGGTTTCCGGAAATATATCGGGAAACCGCATGATGTTTTCAAAATTCGCACCACGAAATGCATAGATGCTTTGAGAATCATCTCCGACCACCATGATATTTCGATGTTTGCCTGAAAGTAGATATACAATATCAGCTTGAATTTTATTGGTGTCCTGATATTCGTCAACCATTAAATACTGATAAGTGCTACAGGTTTTATCGCGAATATCCGGGTGTTCATTTAAAAGCATTTTCAAATATATCAAAAGATCGTCGTAGTCCATGAAGCGATGTTCGATTTTTTGTTTCCGATATGCTTTCGACAGCGTATGAATTAACTCCATATACCTAAAAAAATGAGGATAGTCGTTTTCTACGATCTCTTCAACAGACAGATTTTTGTTGGCTGCTCTGCTGAAAATATTTGTCAGAGTCTGTTTTCTGGGCAGCGCACCGTGGGTTGACGGTCCCATAAATTCTTTTCTCAGCATACCGATAAGATCTTCGGCATCCGAGCGGTCAATGATCGAAAATCCATTTTCAAATCCCACTTCAAACGCATATCTTCGCAAAACAGCATAAGCAAAAGAATGAAACGTTCCGCCGGAAACGTTTTGACATCTGCTATCAAGCAATCGTGCGGCCCTTTTCAGCATCTCCTGGGCGGATTTGCGGGTAAATGTCAATAGAAGTATTGATCCCGGCGGAACACCTTCATCCACCAGTCGGGCGACGCGATACGTCAGCGTTCTAGTCTTGCCGCTTCCGGCGCCTGCAATCACGAGCAGTGGCCCCCGGTTGAAGCGGACGGCTTCCAATTGGGAAGGATTAAGTTCTTTTTCATATATGATGCGTCGGTTCATCTCTTTTATACCTTATGAAACATTGATCAGGGAGCTTTATCTTTCACAAGGAAAATGTGATTGTCAATACCTGAAGTGTTTTTTTATTTTTTCTATAGATTTTGTTGACTTTTCCATAATATGCAGATAGAAAAATTAAAAGTATTAAGAACTTCGTCGAATACCATCAATCAAGGAGGGAAATTAAATGAAGAAGATCACCGCTCAATTGAAGACTTTGTCAAAGTCGCTTGATACGATCTCTAAAAAAGTAGAAAAGATTATTAAGGATGCCGATAAGCTCCAAGCCCCGAAAAAAGCAGCGCCGGCCAAGAAGACTGCTGCTAAAAAAGCTGCTGCAAAGAAGACCGCTGCTAAAAAAGCTGCTGCAAAGAAGACCGCTGCAAAGAAAGCCGCTGCAAAGAAAGCCGCACCGGCCCAACAGGTGACAATGCTGGACTCCGTATTTGACATCATCAAACGAACCAAAAAAGGCGTAACTGTTGCCCAGCTTAAAGAAAAAACAAAACTGAATTCCAGACAGCTCAGCAATGCCCTTTATAAACTGACCAAAAAAGGTAAAATACAAACAAAGTCACGCGGACTTTATGTGAAAAAGTAGTTATCGACTACAATTGGGCGAAAGCCAAGGATGCCTGCCGGTGAAATGGGCCCCCTTTTCGCGATCCCGAATAAGGAGATTCCTCTCGCTTCCATCGCTGTTGCGGCCCTCTTTGACAAGTGAGGGTCCCCCCTTGCGGGATCCCGCTTCGCTCAAACTGCATCCATCGGTTCATCTTCAAGGCATCCTTTTCCCAGGTGCCCTTTGACACGATAAGAAAAATCTCCCGTGAGCATCAGCATAACCATCAGGCGAGCGGGAGATTTTGTTTGTGATTTATACACATCAGCCATTGCTTTACAAAAACATCCCACCGGTATTGTCAATACGGATATCTGTTTTATATTCCATGGAAGTCGGCTAAAGATGATCGATCACAAACGATATGTGGAGAATTGCCATGCTGAAAAAATATGTGGGTGGCTTTGCCAAAAGCTTTTTATCGAACGCTTTTATTGTCGTTTTTCTACTGTTTTTTGTATCCGCTAATTTTGACGCTGTTGCTTCAGGTTATGTAAAACGATCATCAAGCGGCAAACAGACTTCCGAACGCGTCCGGAATCCGGATCAGTGGCCGTTTGAAAACAGCGACCTTCGTCCCGATCCCGCCCTTGTGTTTAAAAAGCTTCCCAACGGGTTCCGGTATATACTGATGGAAAATCACTACCCCAAAAACAGGGTAAGCATGCACCTTTTCATTCAGGCAGGTTCTATGGATGAATCAGACAACCAGCAGGGCTTGGCGCATTTCTTGGAACATATGCTGTTTGACGGTTCAACACATTTTAAGCCTTCGGAGCTGGTTAAATTTTTCCAGAACATCGGTATGCAGTTCGGCCCGGATGCAAATGCTCATACCGGGTTCACCGAAACGGTTTATGACATTCTGTTGCCCAAAGGAGACGAGGATAGCCTGAAGAAAGGCTTGCTGGTCATGAAAGACTTTGCACAGGGAGCGCTTCTTTTGCCGTCTGAGGTCGAAAAAGAACGGCGGGTTGTCCTGGCTGAAAAACGGACCCGGGATTCAGCATCCTATCGAACATTTACCGCGCAGCTCAATTTCGAATTCCCCGATGCCAGAATATCGAGAAGACTTCCCATCGGCAAAGAAGAAATATTAAAAAAGGCCGGCCAAAAGCAATTAAAAGCGTTTTATGATACCTGGTACCGTCCGAAAAGAATGATTCTAATTTTGGTGGGAGATTTCGATCCGAACTCGGCGGAAGCGCTTATCGGGCGGCAATTTTCTGCGATAACGCCGCGAGCGCCTCCCACAGCGGACCCTGATCTGGGTCAAGTACATCATAAAGGCATTAAGGCTTTTTACCATTTCGAAAAAGAATCCGGGAATACGACGGTCAGCATTGAAGTTTTAAAAAAGATATCGCCCGTTCCCGATTCATATAAATTTCGCAAAAAGCAGTTGATGGAAGATATTGCGAACCGGGTGGTAAAGCACCGGCTCGACAAATTGTTGATGAAGCCGAACACGCCCTTTACATCGGCATCCATAAGCTCGGGATTTTTTTTAAACAAAATCAAATACGCGGAAATTACGGCAGACTGTGATCCGAAAAATTGGAAAAAATCTCTTTCACTCATCGAACAGATCCTGCGGCAAGCATTGGCATTCGGGTTTACGCAGCCCGAGCTGGAAAGGGTCAAAAAGGATATTCTTTCCGAACTGGAGGAGGCGGTCAAAAAAACATCCACGCGCGACAGCGGATCCCTGGCACGCGAGGTCATTTCGAGTCTTAATACAGACCGAGTATTTATGTCTCCCCGTCAGGAAAAAGAACTTTATGGACCGATCATCGACCATGTTACAGTAAAAGATGTGAATGAAATTTTCAAAGATATCTGGGCTCCCCGCCACCGGTTGCTGCTGGTTACCGGTAATGCAAAAATTTTGGGCAAAGATCCGGAAAGAAAGATATTGGACAGCTACCATGACAGCATGCGCGTCGTGGTAGCAAAACCTTTGGAAGAGAAGGCGGCAGTTTTTCCGTATCTTCCGGAGCCTGGAACAAAAGCCCGTATCGTCCGGGAAAAAACGATTCAGGATCTTGGCATTACCCAGGTAGATTTTGACAACGGCGTCCGGCTGAACCTCAAAAAAACCGAATTTAAGGCCGATCAGGTATTGATTAATGTCAGCTTTGGCCGAGGCAGATCGGCTGAGCCTCCGAACCTTCCGGGCTTGGCATTGTTGACCGAAAGTGTCATTAACAAAAGCGGCCTTGGCGCCCTTGAAAAAGATGAACTCGAGCGGGCGTTGGCCGGAAAAAACACAACCGTCACATTCGATGTCGCCGAAGATCGGTTTGCATTCAAGGGTGAAACTGTTTCCAATGAAATTCCTTTGCTGTTCCAGCTTCTGTACGCTCATATAGTTGATCCCGGGTTTAGAAAAGAGGCTTATGATTTGTCACTGAAACGATTCAGTCAAAGATACAAGACGCTTTCCAGATCGATTAACGGCGCAATGGTTCTTTCCGGCAGTCGTTTTCTTGCCGGGGGAGATCATCGATTCGGTATTCCCGATGACAGCGCATTTAAGAGATTGACCCTTGAAGATGTCAGATCATGGATCAGTCCGTTAATGAAAAATAATGACATTGAAGTCTCCGCTGTCGGTGATTTCGATGTTGATGCGGTCATTCAATCAGCAGCGCGTTATTTTGGAAGCCTTCCATTGCATCACATGTCCGACAAACCAACCGGTTCAACACATCTTATATTTCCTTCCGGCCAATCTCGGACCATACCCGTTCAAACAAAAATCCCCAAAGGAATGATCGTTGTCGCCTATCCGACCGATGACATATGGGATATCGGCCGAACGCGCCGGTTGTCCCTCTTGTCTGAAATCGTTTCCGACAGACTTCGCGTGCAGATACGGGAAAAATTGGGGGCGGCATATACAACCTTCGCGTTTAATCGGCCGAGCAGGGCTTATGCGGGATACGGCGTTTTTCAGGCGAGAGTTTATGTTGATCCCGAACAATCCGGCATTATGGTGGAACAGGTAAAGAAAATCGTATCCAGCCTTGAAAAAGACGGCGTCACACAGGACGAACTGAACCGTGCCCAAAGACCGATATTGACGGACATAAAAGATATGCTTCAAAAAAACAGCTACTGGCTCGATACGGTTCTTACAGGTTCAAAAATACATCCCCGGCAGCTCCAATGGAGCCGGTCGATACTGAATGATTATGCATCCATCAATAGAGAAACCATTACGAAATTCACAAAAAAATACCTGAATAATGATAGGGCCGCCACGATTATCGTAAAGCCGCAACAGCCCAGAATACCAAGAAAATAGAAGCTGTCTCAAAAAAAAGATTTTGGTTCAAATCAAGGCGGAGCCGAGTTTTAACCCGCAGGCATACTCAAGTAGTCGAGGACTTAAAACGAGGCTCCAACGCCGAGGTTGAGCCAAAAGATTATTTTGAGATAGCTTCTAGTAAATTGTTGCTTAGTATTACAAACTCTTCCACAGTCAATGTCTCGGCGCGGCGAATGGGATCGATGCCCGACTTCTCGAGAACGCGCGTCGCCGCATCGGCGCCGATGTTGAGCTCGCTGGCGTTCAGCGCATTCTTTAGCGTTTTTCGTCTGTTTCCGAAACCTGCTTTGATGACCTTGAAAAAGAACAACTCATCCGCTGCCTGATCCTTGATTTTTTTTTTAAATTTCAACTCCAGGATTTCAGAGTCAACTTTGGGTCTGGGATAAAAAACCGAGGCTTTTACATCGATGAGTTTCCGGATATCCGAACAGTAGCTCAGCATTACCGAAAGTCGGCCGTAATCCTTGCAGCCGGCTTGGGCCGTGATACGCTGCGAGAGTTCTTTTTGAAGCATGAGGACGGCCCGGCTGACATTCTCTCTCGAGTGAATGAGTCGAACAAGGATTTGGGAAGAAATATTATAAGGAAGATTACCCATCACGATGATGTTGCCGCCGGCATCCTCTGACAGGGCGTCTATGTCGATGTCCAATATGTCTTCTTCAATGATGGAAACATTTGTAAAACCGCCGGCCAGAATTTGGGCATTTAAAATTCCGATAATCCGAGAATCTCTTTCAACCGCAAAAATCATTTTTGCTTTTCGAGCCAAAGGAACCGTCAACGCACCCATGCCCGCCCCGATTTCCAAAATGATATCTTCGGATGATATGCCTGCACGGCCAACGATCATATCGGCGAAAGCAGGATCGACGATAAAATTCTGGCCGAACTGTTTCTTGGGGCGAATGTTGTGTGCCGAAAGCAGTATTTTGGGTGACGTCATTCTTTCTTCATGGCTCTTTTGGACCGTATGGTCGTAAAGATTTTACGGGTGACGAGATAAGACGCAATACCCGGGAGAATTCCCAATATAATACCTCCCGCGATCAAGGCAATCGTAACATCTAATCCCAGATGTGCAAGTTCCAGGAGAGATTCGTATTTTAAATTAAACGGAACCGAATTCCCAAGAAGATATTTCCCCACCTTATAGCTTCCCACATAAAAAAACGGAGCGGTGACCGGGTTGGAAAACCAAACCCCCAGTGCTGCGGCCGCTTTACTGCCTCGAAAAAGAAATGCCAGCCCCACGGCGAGTACCGTATGAAACGGCATGGTCGGTGTGACGCCGACAAATACCCCGATAGCCATGCCCATGGCGACATAATGAGGATCTCCGTCGAGCTTTTTCGCCCGATCAATAAATCGCCGGATACGATTCATTTTCCCCCGCGGCCCGGATATGTCGGCATCGGGTTCGGGCGTTGTTTCTTTTATGGCACGATCGTTCATAAGGTTCGGCAATCGATATGTGGTATTTTTATTGAAGCGTATTCCAGCCGATGTCTCTTTATACTGTTTAAGCGGTGTATGCAACGTTTTTACGTCAAAAAATATCAGAATCGAGGCCCATGTGGCTGTAATTAAAGAATCCGAGCCCAAAGGGCTCGGCCCTGGTTATCCCCTGGGGAGATTTGCTTTGCTGATAGCTATTGGTTGAAATTCCAAATACCAAAACCTAAATATCAAACAAATCCCAATGACCAAAATTCAAATATCTAAACAATGGATTGGCCTTAAAGGTTTTGGTCATTGCATATTGGAATTTGAAATTTATTTGTGATTTGGTGCTTGAAATTTGTGATTTTTAATACAAAACCCTGGCAGAGCAAAAGAACGCCGACCTGATCCAAAGGACGAGGTTTTTCAAGACTGAATAAAGGGCGCTAAACTGATTATAAAAGTTATCACGAACCCAAGCCGTTTTCAACATCTCAACGCCTGACCGAAAGCTTAAATTCGTTATCTTTAAAGCCTTTTCTTGACTTTTCATCCAATTTTTGATGAGTTTATCTTACGTGCTTTACGGCTGATTTTTAAAGAAATGCGGAACCGGTAAAAAAGGAGGGTTCACATGGTCAAAAAAAAGGGGAAATCGGTCAGCTTTGATGCAATGGTAAAGTTTTTCTTACAGCACTATAATATTCCCACCAAAAGAGATGTTGATAAACTGATCGAACGAATGGATCGTTTGGAAAAAGCGATTAAGACTTCAAATTTATATAATGAAAGCAGCCATATATCTCGTCCAAAATCCTCTAAAGCCTCTCCGTCGGCATCCAGATCGGCTGATTCTTCTACGGGAGTCGTACTGGAAGTAATCAAACGCTTCAAAAAAGGGGTTGGGTTTTCCGAAATCCGGAAAAGAACAGACTTTGATGAAAAAAAACTTCGAAATATTATCTACCGCCTGCATAAAACAAAAAAAATCGTTCGAAAGAGCCGTGGAATTTATATCGCCTCCTGAGTCCGATTTGAAAGTTCAGGTAATCTGCTATGACATCATCTCCAGATACGAACAATCCGAATGTTCAAAAAGCCGCCGGTCGTTTCGGCTACTCAATACAAAAAGTCATCTGTTTGGAAGAAATCAATTCCTACCTTTATCTCCTTGAACATAAAAACACCGGCGCAAAGCATGCCCACATCAGCAACAACGATAAAGAAAACACGTTTGGCGTCGCTTTTAAAACAGTGCCATCCGATTCCACCGGTGTGGCGCATATCCTGGAGCATACCGCTTTGTGCGGTTCTCGAAAATTTCCGGTGCACGATCCTTTTTTTTCCATGCTCAAAAGAAGCCTAAACACCTTTATGAACGCCTTTACCGCATCGGACTGGACCATGTATCCGTTTTCAACCCAGAATGAAAAAGATTTTTATAATCTGATGGATGTGTATCTGGATTCCGCCTTTTACCCGAATATCGAAGACCTCAGCTTCAAACAGGAAGGTCACCGAATCGAAATAGAACAAGATCCAGAAGAGGCCGCTTCGCTGAAGCTCGTTTATAAGGGCGTGGTATACAACGAAATGAAAGGGGCCATGTCGTCACCAAACCAGGTTATGGCCCGCTCGATTTTGAATGCCCTTTATCCCGAGACAACATACAGCTATAATTCCGGGGGCGATCCGGCGGTCATTCCGCGCTTGACCCATGATCAGCTGAAAGCGTTTCACCGGCATCATTATCACCCGAGCAATGCCTTTTTCTACACCTACGGGAATCTGCCCCTAAAAGAGCACCTGGATTTTATCAGCGGAAAAATACTCAGCCATTTCAAACGCATAGATCCGGGAACCGATGTCCCTAACCAGCCTCGCTGGAACCGTCCGAAAGCAAAAAAGTATCGTTATCCTTTGGACCAAAATGAAGACCCATCAAAAAAATGCCAGGTTTGCATAGCATGGCTCACTGCCGATATCAAAGATGCGTTTGAAATTTTGGTTCTTGCGATTTTAGAAAAGATTCTTCTTGGAAACGCTGCATCTCCACTGCGAAAGGCATTGATCGATTCAAACCTCGGATCATCCCTTAGCGACGGCACCGGATTCGACGGCGATAACAGGGATACCATGTTTGTTTGCGGGTTAAAGGATGTGGCTGAGCCCGATGCGTCGAAAATCGAAACCATCATTTTTGACGTCCTGACGGATCTTTGGAAAAACGGCATCGACAAACAAATCATCGAATCCGCCATTCACCAGCTGGAGTTTCGACGCAAGGAAATCACGAATACGCCTTATCCCTATGGAATCAAATTACTTTTAACCTTTGCCGCAAGCTGGTTCCATGGCGGTGATCCGGAAAAAATATTAAAGTTCGACGAAGACCTCAAACGGTTGAGATTCGAAATGGATAAAGGTCCTTTTCTCGAAAATCGAATTCACACGTATTTTTTGGACAATCCCCACCGCGTGCTTTTGACCCTTGTTCCGGACCAGACCATGGCACAAAAAGAACATGAACGCGTCGACAAAGAACTCAAAATAATTCTGACCCGAACAACACCGACCGAACTCGAAAAGATAAAAGCGGACAGCCGGGCATTGCGGCAGATTCAGGAAGGCACCGAGGATGTATCCTGCCTCCCCACTTTGGCCCTTGATGATATTCCACCTTCGGTTGAACGGGTAAACGCCTCGGCCCTGTCCCCTTCAGGTTCCATATCCTGCTATGGGCAACCGACGTCCGGTATTTTTTATTTTCTGGCGGCTGCCGGAAGCGGATGGCTTTCCAAAAAACAGATCCCGCTGGTTCCGCTTTTCTGCCATGCGTTTACCAAAATCGGCACCAGGGTTCATCACTATACTGAATTGGCGCGTCTGATCGACGCTTATACCGGCGGCATGAGTCTTTCATATCACGCGCGCACCGGATTCCAGGGTGCGGCCGAATGCCTCCCGTTTATCGCCTTCAATGCAAAATGTCTGGTTCGAAATCAGGACAATATGTTTGAAATTATTGAGGAACTGTTGACTAATTTCGAATTTTCGGACCTGGTTCGCTTAAAGAGCCTGCTGCTGGAATATCGGGCAGGTCTGGAATCGATGATCATCCAAAACGGCCATCGCTTGGCCATGTCCCTGGCAGCCAGAAATTTCTCCCTCAGCAGCGCTTTGAACGAAACCTGGAGCGGCATCCACCAGCTGCAGACCATTAAAACCATCACAAAAGACCTTTCCGACGGAAATCTGACCGCGGTTTCTCAAACACTGAAGGAAATCGGCAACACTTTATTTACCCCAAACAATCTGAAAATTGCCCTGATCGGTGAAGACCATGTTCTCTCTGCCGCGTCTTCGACAACTCAATCCATTCAAGACAAGTTGACAAATGGACCCGAGCACGGCGCACGCGTCAATGGATTCGGTCCGCCCGAGATGGATGTCACCCATGAAACTCCCAGGGAAGGATGGAGTACATCCTCGGCGGTCTCATTTGTTGCAAGCGCCTTTGAGACGGTTCGTCTGGCCCATGAAGATGCACCGGCGTTATCCGTCATCAGCAAGATATTGAGATCCATGTACCTGCATCGGGAAATTCGTGAAAAAGGCGGCGCGTACGGCGGATTTGCCATCTATAGTTCAGAAGACGGCATTTTTTATTTTGGTTCTTACCGGGACCCGCACATCGTTTCGACCCTGAATGCCTACGACGGCGCCCAAAATTTTATAAGATCCGGACATTTTTCCCATGAAGACATCAAAGAAGCCGTCCTCCAGGTCTGTTCCGAGATCGACAAGCCGGATCCACCGGGACCGGCCGCCAAAAAAGCTTTTTTCAGGCAGATCGTCTCGTTATCCGATGACATGCGTGAACACTTCAAAAAACAGCTGCTTGCGATGACCCGGGAAAAGGTCGTCAATGCCGCTGAAAAATATTTCTCAGCGCCCATTGACCGGCGGGCGGTGGCGGTGTTATCCAGTTCGGAGAAGTTGAAGACCGCGAACGAATCACTATCCCAAAACCCTCTGAAAATTTTCAAAATTTAGAATAAAGAATCCGGGCCCAGAGCATCTGGCTTTGATTATGCCCTGAGGGGTTTGTCCCGCCTGGCAGCGGGATTGATCATTATTGATTAAAATTCCAAATACCAAAACCCAAATATCAAACAAATCCCAATAACCAAAATTCGAATATCTAAACAAGGGCTTGTCTTTAAAGGTTTTGGTCATTGGATATTGGAATTTGAGATTTGTTTGTGATTTGGTGCTTGAAATTTGTGATTTTTAATACAAAGCCCTACATCAGAGCCAAAGAACTCTGACCTGTCCCAAGGAACCAGGTTTTCCAAGACCGAATAAAACATCCTTTCCTCCCGGCGATATACGAGAGGCTACTTCGCCACCATCTTTGCCATCCACATGGTCAGCGGCGCATAAAAGGTGATGATAAACAGATTCATCAGCAAAATGATCAAAAACGGTACAATCCGCCTGCTCACGGCAACCAGATCGTCTCCGGAAATGGCGCCCGAGACAATGAGGCAGATCCCGAGGGGCGGGGTCAGCATGCCGATGGCCAGGTTGGCGACGACGATAACGCCGAGATGAACCATATCGATGCCCAAAGTGGGAACCATTGCGGCAATCACGGGAACCAGCAGGATCAAGGCCGCCGTCGTTTCCACAAATGTTCCGGCAATCAGCAGTATCAGGTTGATGATCAATAGCAGCAGAACAGAATTTTGCGTCATTCCAAGGAGCGTGTTGGCGAGGACGGCCGGAATATCTTCAATGGCCGCAATCCAACTGAATATCGATGCCGTGGCAATAATAAACATGACGACAGACGATGTTACCGCGCCGTCCTTGAACAGACGGACAAGGTCTTTGACCTTTATTTTTTTATATACGAACATGCCGATAAACAGGGCATACATCACGGCCGCGCCCGCAGATTCGGTTGCCGTAAAGACGCCAAAAAGAATACCCCCCAGAATAATCACCGGTGCTCCCAGCGCGAGGATGGCCCGCTTGAAACTTTCCCACACCTGCGCCATTGAAAATTGCGTCGTGGCGGCATACCCTTTTCTCTTGGATATGTATGTCGAAAAGGCGACAAGCGTTATCCCGATGAGCACGCCCGGCAGGATTCCGCCGGCAAACAACTGTCCGATGGAGGCGCCGGTTAAAAATCCGAAAATAATCATCGGGATCGATGGAGGGATAATGACGCCGATGGACCCCCCGGATGCCTGAACCGCCGCCGCGAAATCGGACTCGTAGCCTGAATTTTTCATCGCCGGAATCAATACAGCGCCCACGGCAGCAGTATCGGCGGCGGCCGAACCGGATATGCCTGCAAAGAACATGGCGGAAACGATGCTCACTGCCGCCAGCCCGCCGGGCAGCCACCCCACGAGAGAATTTGCAAAATCGATGATTCTGCGGCTGATGCCTCCGGCTTCCATGATAACGCCGACAAACATGAACAGGGGAACGGCCATGAGATGAAAAGAATCGACGCCTGCGAACAATCTTTGAACCACCATCATCAATGGAAATTGGCCATGAATGATAATGCCCAGAATGGAAGCCGTTCCAATGGCAATCGCAATGGGTACGTTGACGGCAAAAAGCGAAAGCATGGACAGCATTAAAATTTCAGTGGTCACGATGATTCCCTTTTAATTCACGGAATAGAAAGGTCACGGCGTGAATCATGAAAATGAGTCCGCTCAGGGGAATAATGCAGAAAACAATCCATTTCGGCAAATTCATGGCCGGAGATATTTGCAGACGCACAAAATATGAAAATTGCGCGCCGTAAAAGAACATGACCCCGAACAAAACCATGGATACCAGGTGAATAAAAATAGAGATCCTTCTTTGAAAAGATACCGGCACCCGTACAACCACGATATCAATGCCTGGATGCAGGTTGCGGCGGTAGGCGACGGAAGCCCCCAGAAAGGTCAGCCACACCAAAAGGTATCGGGCCAGTTCTTCCGACCAGAACAAAGAGTGGTTCAATACATAGCGGAAAAAAACCTGGACGGCCACTACAGCGGCCATCGTAAAACCAAGGCCAAAGAGACTGTATTCGACCCAATGATTGACAGATCGGCTGAGCCGTTCAAGCGCATCCATTTTTACTTTGTTGCATTCATCATCTCTATCAATAACGCCTGAACTCGGGGTTCGCTGTAAAGATCCATATCTTTGAGCCCGGCGACCTTGGCCCGGAAAGCGTCAATATCCGGATGTTCTTCGATCTGCATGCCTTTTGATTTTAAAAACGCAAGACGCGCCGCATTTTTGGATCGGTTGTCATGCCGTTGAAAGACGGCCGCTTCATAGATGGTTTTCTGAATCAAATCCTTTGTATTGGCATCCAGTGTTTTCCACCATTTGAGAGATGCAACATCGATGTGCGGAGAGTAGACATGGTGAGTCAGGGTCAGGTATTTCTGGACTTCATATAACTTATAGACCTCGATGACCCAGAGGGGATTTTCCTGGCCGTCGATCACCCCTTGTTCCAACTCGGTGTAAATGGGCCAGGGCATGGGCGTGGGATTCGCGCCCAAAATTTGCCATATGGCCTTGTGAAGAACAGAGGACATGACCCGAATTTTGAGTCCTCTGAGGTCATCCGGCGTCCTAACGGGATGCTTGTTATTGGTCAGGTCCCTGAATCCGTTTTCGGAAAAGCAAAGCCCCTTGAATCCGGCTCTCTCAAGACTCTTTAATATTTTGGCTCCCAGCGGACCATCAAGAATTTTGTCGGCCTGTTCGTGGGTTTTGAACATAAAGGGATAATTGATGACCCTGACGATCGGGTCAAAGGTATCAAAAGGCCCGGCGGTGATGATGCCCATCTGTATCGTGTTCATCTGTATCTGCTGCAGAATTTCGGTCTCATTACCGATAGATTTGGAGTGGAAAATCTGGACATTGATATCGCCGTTTGATGCCTTTTCGACGAGTTCTTTAAATTTTTCCGCCACGATGTTTTGGGCGGACCCCGGTTTGGTGACCACCCCCAGCTTGATCTGAATCAACGCAGCCGCCGGCCTGGAATACATCAGCAGCGTCCCTGCGAAAATTATCCACAGAAGCTTTTTTGTCATATGATCCTCCTTAAATCTAAAATCAGGTGGTTATCCTTTTCAATTCCTTTATGATCGATTCGGGAACCGTGTTTTTTTTCGCCGCAATATCAACGGTATAAAACCCGAGCAGTTTATAAAGCGCCAGCAGATCCGGCCTCTTGGATCCGATCTCTTCCATGTGTTTTTGTACGGTTTGGACATCACCCCTGGCGATAGGACCGGTCAGCGCCTCGCGAGCCCCGACTTTTTCTATATTTGACAATGTACCTTCAATCAAGGGTTTTAACAGGTTAAACGCATCTTTTCGGTCGATGCCGGCTTCCTGGATGAGTTGAGCGGCAAAATCGATGAGTGTGACCAGATAGTTTGACGCGGCCACCGCCGATGCATGGTAAAGGGTTTTGGCTTCCGTGAGAAGGGTTACGGCTGTCCCGCCGAGATCCGCTGCAATGGCCTTTGCGATTTTTACGGCCGGGTCTTCGCCTTCTATGGAAACAATGATCCCTTTAAAGGGGTTGTTTCGGTAACCGGCCGAAGCGAAACTCTGCAACGGATGCATGGAACCTGTCCAGGCATTGCATGTTTTCGCACTCGACAGCACAGATGACGAAAGCGCCCCGCTGCAGTGAAGTACAATCGCTTGATCGGAAAATCCCGCATTTTGGGAAATGAGGCTGCAGGTCTCTTCTATGGCGCTGTCGGGCGTTGTAAGAAAAACAACGTTCGCAGAGCGGGTGACATGCCACGGGATGTCACTGACCTGATCCGAAAAGACGATATCCGCGAGATGTTTGGCGGATGAAAGACTTCTGCTGGCAAATCCCGCCGGGGTATATCCGGCCCTCGCTAAAAATATTCCAAGGGCCGCTCCGACCTTACCGCAGCCGACGATGGCAAATGAAGGTTTCATCTTATTTTCCTTAGCATTGAATTTGAACTATACTAGAAGCTATCTCAAAATTAGGATTTTCGGTCGAGATCAAGGCGAGACCGAGGATCAACCCGCAGGCATACTCCAGTATGCCGAGGACTTGATACGAGGGCTCG
>JAJDND010000149.1 GCA_022340885.1 Desulfobacterales bacterium
TTCGCCAGGACGCCGGTCCTGCCGGGCGTTAACACGACATTCATCGGCGTTCTTGAAAAGCAAGGGGTATTTACCGAAGAATGTGCCGGTTGCGGAGATTGCAAACTGGCCGTATTCGGCGGTATCTGTCCGGTTACCCGCTGTGCCAAAAAACTCTTGAACGGGCCGTGCGGTGGATCACAAGGCGGCAAATGCGAGGTCAACCCCGAAACCGATTGCGCCTGGCAGCTGATCATCGACCGGCTCAAGATATTGGGGCAAATGGACAACTTAAGGATCTACGTCGCCCCGAAAAACTGGCAGACCAGCCTTTCAGGCGGCCCGAGAAAAATGGTGAGAGAGGATCACATGATATGAGCGAAAAACCGATCAGCAGACTTCAGGAGATTTTAGCCAAAGGAGAATTTGCCGTGACCGCGGAATGCGGTCCGCCACGGGGCGCAAATCCCGGGATCGTCCGAAAAAAAGGCGAGATGTTAAACGGATACGTGGATGCCGTCAATGTCACCGACAATCAGACCGCCATCGTCAGGATGTCCAGCATTGCGGCATGTGCGCATCTTTTGCACATGGGCCTGGAACCGGTGATGCAAATGGTGGTCAGGGATCGAAACCGGATCGCTTTGCAGTCGGACATTATGGGGGCCTATTCCTTGGGTATTAGAAACATTTTATGCCTTTCCGGGGATCATCAGAGCTTCGGCAGTCAGCCGGATGCGCTGAATGTTTTCGACATCGATTCCATGAATCTCATCCGGACCGTTCAGACCATGCGCAATGAAGGAAAGGACATGAGCGGTTTTGAATTGAACGATCCGCCCCGGATGTTCATCGGCGCCGCCGCCAATCCCTTTGCCGATCCTTTTGAATACCGTGTGATCCGGCTGGCCAAAAAGATCGATGCCGGCGCGGATTTCATACAAACCCAGTGCATCTACAACATGAATCGCTTCAAGCAGTGGATGACAATGGCCCGGGAAGAAGGGTTGACCGAGAAAGTATACATTCTTGGCGGCGTTACCCCCTTGAAATCCGCCGGCATGGCAAAATTCATGAACAACAAGGTCGCCGGCATGGATGTTCCCGATGCGCTGATCAAGCGGATGGCGGGCGTCCCCAAGGATAAGGCCGTGGAAGAAGGTCTTAAGATATGCCTGGAAACCATCTCCGAATTGCGTGACATCAAAGGCGTGCACGGGGTCCACATCATGGCCATCGAGTGGGAGGACATCGTTGGCGACATCGTCAAAGAAGCGGGGTTGACGCCGAGACCCTAAGGATTGATGATTGTAAAAACAGGGCTTTATACGAGACCATCTTTATTCAAAATTCAAAATTTATATATCATGCTGGAGAGTTAAATGCCGAAGAAGTATCACATTCCCATTAAAACCGCCAATCCAAGGCATCACCCCGTCGGCAAGTATGCCACGGTGGAGTTCCGGGAAGACTGTGCCGGCAGTTGCAGAGCTTGCGTAAAGAAAAATTGTGTTTACGGAATATTCAAAGACAACTACCTGCACATGAGCACCATGGGAGAACCCGAGTACCTGTATACCTGTAACAGCTGCTTCCGCTGTGTACAGGAATGCACCAGGGGTATTTTCTCCCGGGTCATCAATCCGGAATACCGGACGTTGGGAGACGAATACTGGCGTCCCGATATTATCAACAGACTCTGGTATCAAGCCCATACCGGAAAAATTCCGGTATCCGGGGCCGGCTATCGGGGTCCCTTTGTGGCTGCGGGTTTCGATACCATGTGGACCGACATGTCCGAAATCGTTCGCCCCACCAGAGACGGCATCCACGGAAGGGAGTACATCAATACCTGCTTTGAAATTTCCCGAAGGATATCCCCCTTAAAATTCAATGCCGACATGACGCTGGCATCCCAGACGATTCCGATACTGGAGATTCCCTTACCGCTGATGTTCCGGTTGCCGGACACCCTGATCATTAATCCGCCCATTGTCGAATCGGCGGCCAGGGCGGCCCAGACCATGGGAACCTTTCTGCTGATCCGGCCTGAAGATTATTCGGATGCACTGTTGCCGTATGCCCGACACCTGGTGCCCGGTCTCAACAAAAACAATGCCGCGGATCACGAAGCGCTGATTCGGCAAAGTCGGGCCGTTGAACTGGCCTTTGACAAGGATATCGAAAACACCCTTCGCATCGTCCGTGACATAAAACCGGATAGTGTTTTAATCGTTCGCATTCCCTTAAATGCCGATGCCGCATCCCGAGCCTTAAAACTTTCGGCATTGGATGTCGACACCCTTCATTTTTATGCGGACGAACACGGCAACGAGCTGGATGCCGAAGATCCCAGGTTCCTGAAGGATATGATTCGAAAAGTTCATCTGAAGCTCGTCGAAGGTTCCGTGAGACAGAGTATCAATCTGGTGTTTTCAGGCGGGATCGCCATGGCCGAACATATGGCCAAAGCAATTATTTGCGGCGCCGACGGCATCGTCGTGGACGTCCCTTTGCTGGTCGCCCTTGAGTGCAGATTGTGCTACCGTTGTCGAAAGGATCTCTCGTGCCCCGCCAAAATTGACGACACCATCGATCCGGAATGGGGCAGCCAGAGAATGATTAATCTGATGGGAGCATGGCACAGCCAGCTCATCGAGGTTATGGGCGCCATGGGCATTCGTGAAGCCAGACGGTTGCGGGGGGAAGTCGGCCGATCCATGTGGTTCGAGGATCTGGAAAAGGAAAGTTTCGGCCCCGTATTCGGTCAAAGAAAAATAGCAGGATTAAAATAAATCATGAAAACAAACGACATTCATTTCCAATTCCCGAAAATCGTTCAAGTGCCGGACCGGTTTCGCAACCCCATCGGCAAATACAGCATCCGGCGAAATTCCAAGTGTATTTCATGCGGGTTGTGTGCAGAGCTGTGTCCGTATGGTGTACATCCGCGGTATGACGACTACAGCAAACCGCTTCGCCCGAAAGATTACAAATGTATCGGTTTTAAATGTAAAGAAAACGATTTTTTCTGCATCGACCGCTGCCCGGAACAGGCCTTGACCCTTCGGCGCAACCCCATCCTGGAAACCTTGGGAGATTATCGATGGACCGCCGAGATGCTTATCGGTCACTGGGAAATGGCTGAAACCGGCAATCTTCCCGTTGTCGATCTGGAGTACAACCTGGGTAACTCCGGCGGCGGTTTTGATAAAATCCGATTCAAAACACCGAACCCGGCGGATTACCTTTCCCTCGGTGATGATCAGATAGACACCAGCGTATCGCTGAACAAACGCGGTGACGGTCGCCCGGAGGTGATCAACGGTATCCCTTGTTACGGCGGCGGCATGTCGTACGGCTCCACCGCCCTGCCGGTGATGGTGGCCAGAGCCCGGGCCGCGACGCTTCTAAACACATTGACCTGCACCGGTGAAGGCGGGTATCCTAAGGAATTGATCCCCTATGCCGATCATGTCATCACCCAGGTGGCCACCGGGTTGTTCGGGGTCAGGGAAGAGACCATTCGGTTCGCGCCCATGGTGGAATTCAAATACGCTCAAGGCGCAAAACCCGGCTTGGGCGGGCACTTGCTTGGAGACAAGGTCACCCCTGAAGTGGCGGCCATACGGGAGACGGTGGTGGGAAACGCCCTGTTTTCGCCGTTTCCGTTTCACAGCGTTTATTCTGTGGAAGATCATAAAAAACACGTGGACTGGGTCAAAGAAATCAACCCGAGAGGGTTGGTTTCCGTCAAAGTCTCTACACCGACGGATGTAGATATGGTGGCTGTTGGAAGTTACTATGCCGGTGCCCATGTGGTTCATCTGGACGGAAGTTACGGCGGAACCGGCGCAGCGCCGGACATTGCCAAAAAAAACATCGCCATGCCCATTGAGTACGCCATCCCCAAGGTGCACCGGTTTTTACAGGAAGAAGGCGTCAGGGATCAGGTCTGCCTGATTGCCAGCGGCGGTATTCGCAATGCGCTGGATGTGGCAAAGGCCATTGCGCTGGGTGCCGACGGCGCAGTTATCGGAACGGCGGAACTGGTCGCCCTGGAATGTGTCCGTTGCGGTCATTGCGAAAGCGGCCGGGGCTGCGCCCGGGGAATCGCATCCACCGATCACGAACTCGGCTATATGATTTCAGAAGAATGGGCCACCCGGCGAATCGTCAACATGTATTCGGCCTGGCGAAAACAGTGGTGTGAAATTTTGAGACAATACGGGATGAAAAGTATCAGAGAACTGGTGGGCCGGTCCGATCTTCTGGTTCATCTCGATTATTTGGATGAAGAAGAACGATCGAACTATCAGGCGGCGCCTCAGGCGGAACTCATAATATGAGACCTTGGAAAAACATCCCCTTTGGCCCAATTCCGGCGTTAGGCTCAAATTTTAATCCTCGAAATACTTCATGTATGTCTGTGGTTAAAATTTTCGCCTGCCTTGGACTTGAACCAAATTGAACATTTTTCAAAGGTCTCAATTTATATAGAATAATAATTTAGTATAGAATAAAAAAGGTATTGAGCATGTTTAACGGTATGGATTCAACAATTAAAAATATACTCAAATCCCGGGCCCGTCTGCCTCGCAGCGAAGCCCCTTCTAAAAAATCCGCTGAAGAGGGAGGCTGCGGTGTCACCGGCTTTATTTCATCCATCCCTATTCGCGGCCGCCACATTTACGAACCGTCGGTCCAGATGCATAACCGGGGAAACGGCAAGGGCGGCGGCATCGCGGCAGTGGGGCTCTCCGCAAAAGATTTGGGGGTCAGCCAGGAGATTCTGGATACGCATTATCTGCTTCAGGTCGCCCTGCTCGATCCGAAATCCCGGCCGGATGTGGAAGCGTCGAACATTTTGCCGTTTATGGAAGTCCATAAGGCCGAGCGTCTTCCCACGGTAGACGACTTTCGGGATGTCAAAGGCTTGGAAGTCCAGCCTCCGGATGTTTGGCGGTATTTTGTACGGGTAAAACCCGATGTCCTGGATCGCTTTATGACCGAAAACAATCTTCAGGATCTGGATCCCGGACGCGCTGAAGATGAATTCATTTACCAGAATTCCTTTCGATTGAACCAAAAATTTTACGCATCCCTGGGGGAGAAACAGGCCTTTGTATTATCCCACGGCCGGAACATGATGATTCTGAAAATCGTGGGATATGCCGAACAGGTCACCGAATACTACCGGTTGGAAGATTTTAAAGCGCATGGCTGGATCGCCCACCAGCGCTATCCCACCAAAGGGAGGGTCTGGCATCCCGGCGGTGCGCATCCATTCAGTGGTTTGGATGAAGCGCTGGTCCATAACGGCGACTTTGCCAACTATCATGCCGTGAGCGAATATCTGAAACAGCACAACATTTTTCCTCAGTTTTTAACGGATACAGAGGTGTCTGTTCTGCTGCTCGATCTCTTCAATCGAACATTCGAATATCCCATGGAGTATATCATCGAAGCCCTGGCGCCCACTTCGGAATATGATTTCGACCTGCTGCCACCGGAAAAACAGCATATATACCGTTACATCCAGTCGGCCCACATCCATGCATCTCCGGATGGTCCATGGTTTTTTATTATCGCCCGGAACAATCCGTATAAAAATTTTTTCCAGTTGATCGGCATCACCGATACCTCCATGCTTCGTCCCCAGGTGTTTGCCCTGCAGGATCAGGATGCCCAGATCGGTCTCATCTGCTCGGAAAAGCAGGCCATCGATGCGACGCTGCAAAGCATCGCCGCCGAAGACAGCCGTTTTTGTCCCATTGCCGACAAGTACTGGAACGCCCGGGGCGGGAGCGCAACAGACGGTGGTACGTTTATTTTTACCGTTCAGGACGCCGGGAAGGGAGACGGATCTAAAAAACTGATCTGTACCAACAAGTTCGGTGACGTTGTCAGCACACCGGCGCATCAGAAGCCTTACAAAATCACTCCGGAAATTTCGTTGCCGAAAAATGCCGAAGATATCACACCAATCCTGAAAAAAGGACTGGCCAATGACGATCTGACGGATTTAAAACGGTACTGCCGTGAGAAAATGGCCGACTGGGATTATGCATCCGTCAACCACCTGACCAAATCCCTTGAAAAGGCGGCCGGAAGCAATGATGATGCCAAGGCAAAATCCATCGAGATATTGACCCACCTCATAGATCACCGCTTTGCCGTGGGGGATAAGAAGCGCAGCAACATACTGCAAATCCTCAAAGAGAGCCTGACCTCAATTTTCGACGCATCGCCGGATCTGAATCAAAATACGTCCGGCCGATACCGATACATTGATTTTGAAAAACGCAGCACACTGCGCGCGCCCCGGAATGATGAAACCGTACTGGTGATCAATGCCAGAGAGTTTTCGCCCGAAGGAAAAGACTGCGATGCAAGACTGATCTGTGACGCCTATCAAAAGGGGTGGAAACGGTTTATTTGTTATGGATATAAGGGGCAGCGGTTTTGCGGCTGCGGCCTGTCCAAAGATTCCGACGGCGTAAGAATCGATGTTTACGACAGCTCCGGAGATTATCTGGCATCGGGAATCGACGGGCTGGAAATATTCGTTCACGGGAATGCACAGGATCAACTGGGCCAGATCATGAAGCGCGGAAAACTCGTCATCTTCGGCGACGTGGGGCAGACATTCATGTACGGGGCCAAAGGCGGAGAAGTTTATGTTATGGGCAACGCCGCCGGCCGCCCGCTGATCAATGCCGTGGGCCATCCCCGGGTGGTCATCAACGGCACCTGCCTCGACTATCTTGCGGAATCGTTTATGGCCGGCAACCCCCTGAAAGGCGGCGGATTCGTCATCCTCAACGGGATCGAATTCGACGACAACGCCGATATCATCGACCAGTCCACCCCCTACCCCGGATCCAACCTGTTCTCTTTGGCTTCAGGCGGCGCCATTTATTTAAGGGATCCTGATCAGAAGGTGGTGGCCGACCAGTTGAACGGCGGCGAGTTCGTTTCTTTGAGCCCTGCGGATTGGGAGCTTATCTTGCCGTATCTCAAAGAAAATGAAAGGCTTTTCGGCATCTCCATCGAAAACGATCTGTTGAAAGTGAATGGCCGAAAAAAAGATTATACCGAAATTTATCGGAAAGTTCAGGCCGTAAGACTCGATGTCCTGGCCAAGGAATCCGCGGGCGTCGAAGAATGGGGCGAAGACTGGGAGAATGGAGAACGCCGGAAATCCGCGTAGACATAAACAGGATAAACGAACAGCAGCGATATGCCATGGCCGGTATTTATTACCGGCCTTATTTTTCATGATCCGGGTATATTTATATTGATTTGCTGACTCAATGTGTTAATTGGAAACCGTTATGAAAGCAATTTTAGCCCTTGAAGACGGACGGACCTTTCCTTGCCGGAGCTTTACCGGCCCGGGTGAAACCGGGGGGGAAATCGTGTTCAACACCAGCATGACCGGTTATCAGGAGGTTCTGACCGATCCATCTTACGCCGGCCAAATGGTGGCAATGACCTATCCCCTCATCGGCAACTACGGCGTGAATCACGAAGATGTCGAATCCGGTAAGATACAAGTCTCTGCCTTCCTGGTGAGGGAATACCAGGGCTGGTTCAGCAATTACAGGGCGGTATCATCTCTGGCGGATTACCTTAAAACCCAGAACATACTCGGGGTTGAAGAGCTGGATACCCGGGCGCTGACCCGGCATATTCGAAAAACAGGGGCCATGCGGGCTTTTATTTCCACCGGGAATCTCGATCCTTTGTCTTGCGTCGAAAAGGCAAGAAACCTTCCGAGTATGGTGGGTCAGGACCTTGTCAAAAACGTCTGCAGCCGTACACCGTATTACTGGCAAAACGGGATGCCGGTAGCGATGGATGCCGACAAAATTTTTCTGGACAAAAATATCTGGAAGTTCAAGGGGGAAAAATACGCGGTGGCGGCATTTGATTATGGAATTAAATACAATATCTTACGATGTCTAGAATCCCATGGATTCGAAATCGTCGTTGTACCGGCGGATACCGACGCCGATACCATAAAGAGCATGGCGCCGGACGGTATTTTTTTGTCCAATGGCCCCGGTGACCCCGAGCCGGTCACCTATGCCGTCGAAACCATCCGG
>JAJDND010000049.1 GCA_022340885.1 Desulfobacterales bacterium
TTTTAACAAAATTATTAAGGTATTCTGACATTTCGAATTTCAATAATTTGAAACCCTGCGGGATTTCCAATTTCACCGCATCTACTGCGTCAGATGCCGTTCCGCATCGTCGACTATAGCGAAACGACATCTTCCTTGTATGTGCAGCAAACTTAAAAATCGCCCAACTTAGGTTTAAAATAAAAGCTCGGGGTGATTTTTCGGCGACAGGTTTCCCCCGGGTTTCTCGGCGATCTTCGTCGCGAGACGGTGGAAAGTCCAGTGCACACCAGACGTGCCAACAAGGGGAGGTGTCTACAGGAGTACTTCCAGTACGTCGAGGACATCTTTCCAGCGCAACGCCGTAGACATGGGGCTATCCGCCCTCAAAGCGATTATAGGTAAAAAATCCGGGCTCATCCCCAGGCAATATTGTCTGCCTCATACTTCTAACATTGGTACCCTTTCTGCCGTTGTCAAGCCTGTTGACTGGTAAGAATTCCCTTTTTGACATAGGGGAAAATTCAAAAACCTTTTTCCATCCAACGGCTGCAGTTTAGCCGCTATGCATTAGGATCACAGAGAATTATGAAAGGAATGAATCCCCACACACGAAACCGCTATTTTACTGAAAATTGGAAAAACAACTACAATCAAACCAACACCCCACAGTGCCCACACCAAACTACGAGATATGTCAGACTCTAAATTGTATTCAGATGCTGACCAATTCATAGTCGATGCTTCCCAGTCCGACTGTTTGTGCATATTCCAGTTGCAGCAAAGGATTCTGCCGGGCGTGAACTTCGCTAAAGATTTGCTTTCCGCAGGATTTGTTCACGAGGTCGAGGCTGGCTTTGTCGATGGCCACTGGATCGGCCGATGCAAAAATTCCCACATCAGGCGCAATACGTGAGTTTTCAAATGCCCAGCAGTCACATTCTTTATTTATCCGCACAGCGAAATTCAAGAAACCGGCCCTGTCTTTTTTGTCCTTTAGAATGGCATAGGTATACTCGACCATCTTCTCCTGGACTTCATCGCCTGCCTCGAAGTCGATAAAAAGCGCCCTGTTGGGGCAGACTGCCACGCAACTGGCGCACCCGATGCATTGGTCCCTGTCGAGTACGGATCTGTCATCTTCCATATGAATGGCGTCAACGGGACAGACTTCCACGCACTCGCCGCAGGCCACACAGTTTTCTTCGTAGAAAGTCGGAGCCGCGTCGCAGTGTTGGGCCAACTTGCCTTCCCTTGTCGCGCATCCCATACCGATATTCTTCAATGTTCCGCCAAAACCGGTCAGCGCATGGCCCTTAAAATGGGTCACGGCGAGGAATCCGTCGGCATCCGCATAACATCGGCCGATCTTGGCTGTTTTAATATGCTTTTGATCGATCGGAATCTCCAGAACATGGGCTTTTATTGTCTCATCCGGGATGAAGATGTCTGCACCCGTCGACTCCTTCGTAAATCCGTGTTTCATGGCGACGACGAGATGATTTTGTGAGTTGAGGCGCTCGCCGCGATAGAGGGTGTTGGCATCGGACAAGAACGGGCTGGCCCCCTGTCTGGTTATTTCGTCACAGATAAGGCGGAGGTTATCAGGTCTTACGAAATCGGTGGTGCCTTCCTCGCCGAAGTGCAACTTAACGGCCACCTTCCTGTTCTCTTTGGCAAAAGACAGCACCTTGCTTTCTGCTAACAATGAACTCAGTTTAGTATTGACGGCGGTGATGCTGTCGGTCTCTTTCACCGGCACAAAATACACTTTGCTTTTCATGTGGTTAACCTCTCATAAAAAAATAGTTTGTCATGTTGAAAATGAAACTGTTAAACGATCCAGACAAAAAATTCAAACGTAATGTTTCATCCCATAGCGTCGAAATACCCATATCAAGTGGTAAAATTAAACCGATTCCAGAAAAAGCGTAAAGGTCTCAAGGAAAATGATTTTAAAGTCAAACCGGGCTCAATTTTAGAAGATGATATTCGAGAATATTATTTCACCAATCGGTTCAGTTAAATTGAAGAAAAACTGTTGTGAAGTATTTTATCGTAATGTTTCATGTTTTTTCGACGGAATCCGTGGTTCTGCAAAGCCTTTTTTCAGAACTGCGGGTTCCGAAACACATAACATGCTGTTTTCAGAATGTTATGTGCCATCCTGAACCTTCAACGCCCGTTTTTGTGCCTATGAAAGGCGCCATTCCGGTCTCAATCATTCTGACACGTTCGCCGGTTTAATAAAAGAGTGTAAAATAACAATCTCTTACGATTTGGCACGAAACCTGCTCATTTCACCTTTCCAGCAGATTTAATCAATGAAAACATGGATTGAATAAAGGAGACGAACATGGGCTGGAAATTTTGGCAAAAGAATCAAACCTCGACGCCGGCAGGGGGCAAAACTCGAAGGCTGAGCAAGCCGAGCGATCTTCCCCATGAAATCGGCCGGTATTTGGTCGTGGATCAAGATTTGGATCCGGATTGGGTATGGAGTCTGAAATGCGTAAAAAAACCGAGGGAAAACGCCAAAAGCGCTTTCGATGTCCGCATCTTCAGCTCGGCCACCACGGCACAGCACAATGTGAAAGTCAGAGACTATACTTCGCTGGACAACCACATGGACCTGGTCATATTTGCCGGCTGGTATGACAAGCAGACACGACATGTCCAACTGGAGCGGCTCATCAGGGAAGCCGTGTAGAATTCATCTCAAAAAGTTTTTTTCGCCCGATCTGCCGGAGGCGGACAAGTATCGGCGCTGAGTCCTCGCCTAACGCTATCGATATACTCGAGTATGCACGTCGAAGACTTGTACGCCTTTGGAGGATACCGTTAATGAACGAGGCGGGTTGACCCTCTGTTTCGATTTTGGCATGTTCGCCCGTCACATCGAACCTTCCTCTTTTGTCCGCTATCCCTCATATGCCATGTTTTAAATTTCTATCGGACTTCGCAAAAAATTCTTGACTAATTCTATTTCCTAATTTAAATACATATTTGAATTAATTTAAACAGGAGACGCCTGATGAGAAAACAACGCATCGACGGTCAGGAAACACGTCGGAACTTGTTGGCCTCAGCCAGTGAAATCTTTGCCAAAAAAGGATTCAGGGATGCCACCATTGCGGAGATTTGCCGCCAGGCCAATGCCAATGTGGCCGCCGCAAATTATCATTTTGGCGGCAAGGAGGCCCTTTATGTGGAGAGCTGGCGCTTTGCCTTTGCAAAATCCTTGAATACGTATCCGCCCAATGGCGGGGTGGCCGAAGATGCTCCCATTGAAGAGCAGCTGCGGGGGCGGATCATGGCCATCATGCGGCGTGTCATTGATCCTCAAAGTTATGAATTGGATATTTTTTACAATGAGATGGCCAACTCGACGGGATTGCTGGCCGAGACCGTGCAACAGTCGATAGAACCGATCTTTAGGGGATTTGCCGCTATTGTCAAGGAATTATTAGGAACACAGCCGTCCGAACAGCAGGTTCGGCTTTGCATTATGAGCATCCACGCCCAATGTTTCGGTCCGTTGATGCGCGAACGGCGCCGTAAAATCATTTCCCCGGATCCGTTGCCGGCAAGATCCGAATGGAATTTGGATGATCTGGAAACACTGGTAGACCACGTAACACGCTTCAGCCTGGCAGGCATCCGAGAAATTCGAAGTCGGGTGGAAAGTGCGGTGATCGCTGAACAACACGCTTAATTCCGAACAAAGGAAGGATTTCGTTATCTCCAAGAGGACAATTATGAAACCCAAGATCAAAACAATCATTGCAGTGCTGGTCGTTTTTGGGCTGATCGGCGCAACGGTTGCCTGGTATCAGAAAAGTGGCGCCGAAGATGGGAACAATTTTCGCACCGCCCAGGTGACCCTGGGCGACTTACGGCTCAACATCAGCGCCACAGGCACGGTAGAGCCGGAAGAAGTGATCGATGTCGGCGCCCAGGTCGCCGGCAGAATTCTGTCATTTGGAAAAGATGTCAACGGCAAGACCGTGGATTACGGCTCTGTGGTGGACGAAGGAACAGTCCTTGCCCGCATCGACGATTCGATTTATTCTGCTGACGAAGCCAGTGCCGAGGCCCAGGTTCAATCCGCCAAAGCCGGCATTCAGCGTGCCCAAGCCGACTTGAATCAAATGAAAGCCAAACTTCACCAGGCCGAACGGGACTGGCAGCGCGCTCAAAAGATCGGGCCTTCCGAGGCCTTGTCCCAGGCCAGCTACGATGCCTACAAGTCCAATTACGAGACAGCCAAGGCCAACGTTGCGGTGGGCGAAGCAGCCATTTTACAGGCCAAGGCCAACCTTGCTCAGGCCCAGGCCGAACTGCAGCGCGCCCAGCGCAACCTAAGCTACTGCACGATCAAATCGCCGGTAAAAGGCGTCATCATCGACCGCCGTGTCAATATCGGCCAGACCGTCGTAGCGAGCCTGAACGCCCCCAGCCTGTTTTTGATCGCCAAGGATCTGACGCGCATGCAAGTCTGGGTGGCGGTCAATGAAGCGGATATCGGCAAAATTTATCCGGGCCAGCCGGTGAGATTTACCGTGGATGCATTTCCGGGTGAAACCTTCACTGGAAGTGTCGGCAAAGTTCGGCTGAATGCCTCTATGACCCAGAACGTGGTCACCTATACCGTGGAAATCATTACCAGCAATTCAAACGGACGTCTGCTGCCTTATCTGACAGCCAATGTGCAGTTCGAGTTAAAGCATCTCAGTAATGTATTGCTGGTGCCCAACCTCGCTTTGCGTTGGAACCCCAAGACCGATCAGATCGAACCCAGTTTACGAAAAGCCTTTGAAAAATCCGATGCAAAGACGGATCGCGAGACGGATCGCGCGTTTGCCGGAATGCGCCGGAGCGTCGTTTGGGCGGTTCAAGGACAGTACGTTAAGCCGATACCGGTAACTGCCGGTTTAAGCGACGGTACAATGACCGAGATTCAAGGCCAGGGCCTGTCTGCCGGTTTGTCGGTGGTTACCGGCATCCGGGATAAAGAGACCGCATCTTCCGATACCAGAAACCCGTTCACGCCTCAGTTTTTGCGACGCAGCCGAACTCAAGAATCGGGGGCGTCTTCGGGCCGGAATGGAGCAAAATAATCATGGAACCGATCGTCAAGCTGAACGACATTTACAAGACCTATCAAATGGGCGACATCGACGTTCCCGTGCTCAAGGGCGTTTCGCTGACGGTGGCACAAGGTGAAATGGTGGCGTTGATGGGTTCTTCCGGGTCAGGTAAGAGTACGCTAATGAACATCCTGGGGTGTCTTGACAGGCCCAATTCGGGATCTTATTGGCTTGACGGTGAAGAAGTGGCCCAACTTTCCGCCAACCAGCGCGCTTTGCTGCGCAACCGCAAACTGGGATTTGTTTTCCAAAATTTTAACCTTCTGCCGCGTACCAGCGCCCTGGATAATGTGGCCATGCCGTTGTTGTACTCGGCCGGTCACATTTCAGATCGTAATGCCCGGCAGCGGGCCACGGAGATGCTGGGCCGCGTCGGTCTGCAGGAACGCATCAATTATGAACCGTCGCGCCTTTCCGGCGGCCAGCAGCAACGGGTGGCCATCGCCCGGGCATTGGTCAACCGACCCTCTTTGCTGCTTGCCGACGAACCCACCGGCAACCTCGATTCTCGCACCAGCCAGGAGGTTCTGGGAATGATCCGGCAACTCAATCAAAAGGAAGGTATTACCATCATTATGGTCACCCACGACCCCGCAGTGGCGCGGCACGCCGGGCGCATCATCCACATCCACGACGGTGTCATTGTTGACGGTGCATTTAGCGGCGTGGCCGAGCCCCATGAAGCTCCGGCAAAATCCGGAATTTCGCCGGAAAAAGAAAAGGAAGCAAAATGAAAGGCTACCGCATCATTCAAACAGCCATAAAAGCCCTTCGGCGCAACCCGATGCGGGCGATGCTGACCACATTGGGCATCGTGATCGGTGTCGGCGCCGTCATCGCCATGATGGAGATCGGCGCCGGTTCCTCGGGAGCCATTCGAAAGGCGATTTCCAGCATGGGCGCCAATGTCCTGAATATAAGACCCGGTGCGGCTTCAAGCGGCGGCGTGACCTTCGGAGCGGGAAGCGGCATCAGCCTCACTCCGGATGACTGCGAGGCCATTTTACGGGAATGCCCGGCCGTTCGTAACGCTTCTCCCCTTGTCCATACCCGGGCCCAGGTGGTTTACGGAAACCGCAACTGGGTGCCGACGTTCATCGACGGCGTTTCACCGGCATTTCTGGACGTGCAGAACTGGACCATCGAGGAGGGAGAAAGCATTACCAATCGCGATGTACTCAACTCCAACAAGGTTTGCATACTGGGAAAGACGCTGGTGCGTGAGCTGTTTCAGGGAGAATCACCCTTAGGAAAGGAGATCCGCATCAAGAACGTTTCCTTCCGGGTTGTGGGCGTGTTGAAGACCAAAGGCGCCAATATGATGGGCATGGACCAGGACGACATCATCATCGCGCCGTGGACCACTATCAAATACCGGGTGACGGGCGCCGCACTCGAAAACACCAACCAGAGTTCGTCGAGCAGTTCTTCAAGCAGCACGGTGAATACGCTGAGCAACCTTTACCCGGGCGGCCAACCCAGCCTCTACCCGGAGCGGTCGGAAATCCAGGCTGCCGACAATCCCATGCCGGTCCGTTTTGCCAGTATCGATCATATCCTGGCGGCGGCGCGGAGCACGGCTGACATTCCCGCTGCGATACGCCAGATCACCGCAGTGCTGCGCGAACGTCACCATATTCGCCCGGGCCAGCCGGATGATTTCAGCATTCGCGACATGACGGAGATGACCAACACCCTTTCGTCCACCACGACCATGATGACCAATCTTTTGCTGTGTGTGGCCATGATCTCTCTGGTGGTGGGCGGCGTCGGTATCATGAATATCATGCTGGTTTCGGTTACGGAGCGGACCCGCGAGATCGGTTTGCGTATGGCCGTGGGCGCTCGAAGCCGCGACATCCTGCGGCAGTTTCTGGTGGAAGCCGTGGTCCTCTGCCTGGTCGGCGGGGCCTTGGGAATTCTTCTGGGCCACGGCGGCTCATATTTGGTCCGACTGTTCCTTCACTGGCCGGTGGAAACCTCTGTTACGGCGATTATTGCCGCCGTAGCGGTCTCTGCCGGTGTCGGCATTGTCTTTGGATTTTATCCGGCCTGGAAGGCCTCGCTCATGGATCCCATCGAGGCCTTGCGCTACGAATAAGCGTCTTTCAAATAAAGGAAATAGCAATGTTTCATATGGGTTACGCGTCATCGATAGATTTCAAAATCTCGCGCAAGGAGTCTTTTAGAGAATTTCCGAAAGCCAGTCGTTTACGTCATCTCGCAAAACGCTTACTGGTCCTGACGGCCTGTTTCGGTGTGGTCATGATATACAGCTGCGCAGTGGGTCCCGATTTTCACCGGCCGCAGGTATCGGTGCCCGCCGGCTGGGCCGGCCCCACCGCCAAACCCGCAGAGCACCCGAAAACACCCGGTGGCCGGGAATTGGCCGACTGGTGGACGCTTTTTCAAGATCCCATCTTAACGTCGCTCATAAACCGAGCCGTCTCTTCCAATCTTGATCTCAAGTTGGCCGAGGCCCGCATTCGGGAGGCCCGAGCAGCCAAAGGCGTAGCCGCCGGGGGTTTGGGTCCGACGCTCGATGCCTCGGGTTCTTATCAGCGTAGCCGATTTTCCGCCGCGAGTGGAACGGGTTCTTCCAGCGTGGATCAATACCAGGCCGGTTTCGACGCCGGTTGGGAAATCGATATTTTCGGCGGGCAGAGGCGGAATCTGGAAGCTGCCGACGCCGATCTTCAAGCGGCCGTCGAGACCCGGCGGGATGTTCTGGTGAGCTTGACAGCCGAAGTAGCGCGAAACTATATAAACCTGCGTGCCTTCCAGCAGCAAATCGTCATTACCCAAAAGAACCTTGAGGCTCAGCGGCACAGCGCAAAACTGACCCGGCAGCGGTTCGAAGGTGGATTTGTCAGCGGTCTGGATGTCGCCAACGCCGAGGCCCAAAGCGCCACCACCGCCGCTCAAATCCCCTTACTGGAGTCATCGGTCCAACAGGCGATTTACAGCCTGAGTGTTCTTTTAGGTGAACCACCGGTATCTTTGGCAGCAGAACTATCTCCAACGGGAACCATTCCTAGCGCTCCGCCGGAGGTGCCTGCCGGCGTACCCTCCGAACTGATGCGCCGGCGGCCGGATATCCGCAGGGTGGAAGCACAAATCCATGCGGCTACGGCACGCGTTGGCGTGGCTGCGGCTGAACTGTTTCCCAAGTTCACCATTGCCGGTTCGGCGGGCTATCAATCCGGGAAATTCAGTTCCTGGTTCGACTGGGCCTATCGATTCTGGTCTTTTGGTCCATCATTGAGCTGGCGTTTGTTTGAAAGCGGCCGTATCCGCGCCGGTGTGGAGTTGCAAAAAGCGTTGCAGGAGCAGGAAGTCATCACCTATCGTCAAACGGTGTTATCCGCCCTCCAGGAGGTCGAAAATGCCCTGATCGCATCCGCCAAGGAACAGGCGCATCGAGAGGCGCTGGTAACCGCTGTCGTCGCCAATCGCAAGGCCGTAGCCTTGGCCGAAACCCTTTACACCGAGGGGCAGACCGACTTTTTAAATGTACTTCAGGCCCAGGGTGCTCTCTACGCCACCGAAGACGCACTGGTACAGAGCACCAGCACCGTTTCCACCAATCTGGTGGCCCTTTACAAAGCCCTCGGCGGCGGATGGCGGAATGATCCCACAGTAAAAGCGACTGCGCTAGCAGAATAAAATCAAGAAAAAATAACGCGTTGCGTTACAACGATCAAAACCCCGCAAAATAGAGATTTACCATTTTAATCAAAAAAGAAAGGGGGGGGAACTCCCCCCTTTCTTACAATCATGAGTTAAAATCAGCGTCTGTCGCGTGCTGCAATAGGTCCAGGTATTATTTAACCCCCAGCTTTGCCAGCGTTTCCTTGTCCGCCTTTCCGGTTGGCTTTAGGTTGTTATCTTTCTGGTATTTCATAAGTGCCTGACGTGTGTGCTTACCCATTATGCCGTCTTCGGAGAGCTTAAAACCGGCACCGTTGAGCGCTTTTTGCACGGACATGATTTCTTCGCTCTTCATGGTTTTCTTGGCCGTTTTCTTATGCATCTTCGCTGGTTTCATGGGTGCTTTCATTTCAGGCTGTGCTGCAGGCTTTGTCATTTTCTGAGCGGCGGAAACGCTTTTTACGCTCCCAAAAAACATTGGCCCGGCAACAAAAGCCAAGAAGCAGATAAAAATAATACCATAAATCACTCGACTCGTTTTCATAACTTCCTCCTTTCAAATAGCTTGCTCGATTATTTAAAAAAATGCGAAAAAGATCATCATTTCTGATCCGGAATTGTTCAGCAAATTACATGCCAGAACAATATCATATTGATTTAGTGAAGTTTTTTATCGTTTGCTCGGAAATTTTCATATGAATTGGAACTGCGAATTCTGAATCTTTATGAAAGGGTTGGTTCTTGCCAATTTCAGAGAGTTCAGGGTGCTGTAAATATTCTCATGCCAAAAGGCCCGATTGTGCGGTAAGGTTGCTATTTGATTTGATATCACTTATGTTAATCTGGCATAACGCTTAAGCGTGCATCGTAAGCGTACTTATTCAACTCGAGATATGTCCGAGAAGAACTGTTGATTCCGATTTTGGGTAGAAGTGGTTTCAAAACCTCCCCTGGGACTCAATCTCTGTGTTGGACCGAGACGATCAATCCTCGAAATATTCCGGATATTCTTGCGGTTGGCCGCCTCAGTCCGTCTTGACCTTAAACCCGATTGAAGGTTTTGAAAACCCTTCTAATGAGAACTTTAAGTTCCTAAGCTTATTCAAAATCCCCCTTTTGTCGACAAGGTCCGTCCACAAGGCGAACCCGCTATCACCTATTTTAGTGTCATCCGGCGAAACCGCTTTCATGAATTGATGGGTTGACATTTTAAAAGGACATACTACCATAAAGCATTGCAATTGAACGCTTCATATGCGCGAGATATCCGGGGCAAAAACCTTCGGATGGATATTGCTGGCCCATTAAAGGAGATGAAAATGTTTGATGAAAACGCACTCGACACTGTCGATCTGTCGGTAAAACAAGATACTCTTTACCTGGAAGAGTCTTTCACCGACCTTGATATGGCTTCTATCCGACGATTGACGCCGGTCAAACCCAACGGGTTGAAAGATAAAAGCCGAAAACAGATTTTTATAGGGCATTTGAGTTTAATGACCCCTCAGGGACCGCTCCCTGTTCAGGCGCCGATCGAAGCCAGGAACCTCAAAGAAGCCATGGATATGTATCCTGAAGCGATGAAATCGGCTCTGGAAAAGATGGAAGCAGAACTCAAAAAAATACAGCAAAAACAAGATTCCCGCATTATCGTTCCCGGAAGTTGATGCCGTTTCCTGTATAAGCCTCAGGTGCAGCATAATGGAACGAAGGTGAATCGATTGGGTTATAAAAAGGAGATGATAATGAAAAAAGTAGATTATATGTCTATTGCAGACAAAGCAATGGAACAGATAAAAAAGGGGGCATTTTTGACGGTAAAATCACATGAGGGACTCAACACCATGACCATCGGCTGGGCGGCCATCGGTTTTATCTGGACAAAGCCTGTCTTTATGATTGCTGTCAGAAATTCCCGGTATACCTATGAGATCATAGAAAAGGCCAAAGATTTCACCGTATCGGTTCCATCGAGCGACATGCACGACGCGGTAATGTTTTGCGGGACCAAGTCCGGAAGGGATGTGGATAAATACAAGGCCTGCAATTTGAAACTTGTTGACAGCCAGACGGTGGTTTCACCGATTATCGGCACCCCCGGCATCCATTTTGAATGTAAAATTGTATATAAATCCGCCATGGATCCGGATTATCTGGATGAAGCATACATGAAATTATATCCGCAAAACGATTATCATACGCTGTATTTCGGTGAAATCCACGAGTGCTACGAGATTGAATAGGCGTTCAAAAATATACATGAAAATTCCTCCGGCAGATCAAAACCGACTTTAAAAATGACCTGTATAATCTGCTTGACTTTTTTCAACAATATCTTATAATTCGATTAATCAATAAAGGCCCGTCCTTAATTGGCGGGCCAGTTTCGTTCTGAAGGAAATATCCATTTGTTAAAGTGGCATCCTGCAGTTTGGAACTATGAGAATTCTTTTGAAAGGAGGATGCCCATATGACGAATGGAATCGTAAAATGGTTTAATAGCAGCAAAGGCTATGGATTCATCGAACAGGAAGATGGTCCGGATGTGTTCGTACATCATTCGGGGATAAATGCAACTGGTTTCAAAACGCTGAATGAAGGCGACCGGGTTACCTTTGACATAGAACAGGGACAAAAAGGCCCGGCTGCAACCAATGTCACGGTGGTCTAACTCAAATTTTTATCACGATTAAGGGGCATCCCCCAGCAATGGGGGATTGCCCTTATTTTTTTACGAGGAAAATTTTTCATGTTTTATGAAGCAATATTTCAGCCGTCGGACAAAATGAATTACAACACTGATGCGAAAAGACTTGCAGGAAAACGAATTGCCGTACAAGATGGATGGCTCATTGAAGACGGCCCTTTTAAGGGGCAGCACTGCTTTTATATCCCCAACTCAACCGTTGGTTGGATCCCCCAATGCGATCTTTTGGAGTTGAAGCCGATATCCCTTGCCAGGTGGCAGGAAATTGATAAGAGTTTAGGGCTCAATGGTTAATCCTTAAGCGCATTTTGTTTTGTCGGATTGATTTTTGCTAAAAATCCTTTACAAAACCTTTCGGCGTGAAGTACATCCGTTAATCGAAATCGACGGACAAAGCGGCTTTTGGGCAAATAACCGGCATGGAGCTCGTGTCATTTGCATATCCCAGGGATGATTTGATGAAAACGAGTGATCTCAAAAAAAGAACCGGCATTGCCGGCATACTTGAAAAGGCGGAAATCAAGGAGTATTTTAATACCCTTTTTATCTTGGTCGGCGGTATTGAGTTTGTTATATTTATTGCCCATTTCATCGGTTCTTTAGGGCCCGAAAAGGGTCCGTTTCCCTGGAAACAATATTTCTTCGTTGCTTTTATGGCGCCGATCGTATTGATGTTTATCATCGGACTTATTGTCATCGGGTTTAATTTCTATCTTTACGGCAGTCAACAGGCGCCTTTTGATCTTGACGAGAATCCCTTTGTCGGGACCAAAATGAAACGATTCGGACATAGTTTCAAATTTTTATTTTCCATCATTCAACAGATGCCGGTTCTTGCCGGCTTATTTATTTTGGGAATCGGTTCGGTTGTTTTATTCAAGCTCGATGTTATCCTGAAAATATTGGGACATATTGGCGAAAAGACGGCATTTTATGCCTTCATTCTTCTTTGTGCGCTGGTAACCGGAGTGGTGATTTTCTTGATTTTTTGGCTCTACTGGCAGTTTAAGCTTCAAAGATACAATATACAGAAAGAATGGGAATATAAACAAAAAGTGATCGAGATGTCGGGTCTCATCATTCTCGATGATCATACGGTGTGTAATCAAGAGGGGAAAGTCATCTCCTATGACGGATCGATCAAATCGCCGGAGGAGAAAAAGAACACGGGGCTGCTACCCGTAGACAAACTGCTGCTGAAATAATGCAGCCAGACATTCAACGTTCCGCGTGCCCGCCGACATAGGTTTTTTTATTTCTTGGTTCGCAGTAGATCATGATATACTCGGGTCAGGCGGATAAAAGCGTCATGATCGCCGCCTTTGTCCGGGTGAAGCTTTTGGATCCTTTTCCTGTAGAGCCGGACCAGGTCTTTTCTGCTCATCTGTTTCAAGGACTCCGGGGATGCTTTGAAAAGAGCGCCGACTTTGCTCAGATCGGTTTCCCGGAATTTTAAGGGAGGACGGTAGTCCCTGTGACTGTTGATAAATTTTCGAATATATTCTTCAATAAATGATTTCGGGGCGTAATCGTAATCGAAATACATGACCACGTAACGAACCAGGTATTCGTGCAAGACATCCCCGGTTTCCATGCCGTTCCAGTACATTCGATCGCTGTTGAGACGGCAGATTTCTTCCAGGAAATGCTCATCCACCGCCCTTTGATCCAGCATTTTCGGTGCTGTTTGGGCGAACCACTGCGTAAAAAAACCCTGAAGGTTAAAGATGACGTAGGTATAGGTTTTATATTCCCGGACATTCAGGATTTTTTCCATCTCCATGAATTGTTGTTCGATCTCGTCTCTAGATTTATCCGCCAATATCCGGAAGAGTTTTTGGGGTACGCAACCGATATTATGCTGGTTCGTCCGTCCGCACCTTAGGTAAAGGATTCGACGCCGATCGAAAATGTGATACTTTACCGGGGCTGTATTTTTGGCAGTTTGGCTTTTTCTTCGTTTAAGGCTTTTCTGACGGTTTCGAAAAGTATCCAGCGCTCTTTTGATGCCCGGATCCAGAAAGCGCCAGAATATATCTTCCAGTTCATCACCTCTCGGATAAACATCCAGCGCATTCAATCGCTCTTCCACGGATTCATGGATATAAAATGAATTTCCCCCGGGATAAATTATATATCGGCCGGGATCGGTTCCAAGATCAAAAAGATTTCGACTCAAAAACCGGTTCTGATGGGAATATGTTTCACGAATGAAATAATGCGTCCGGCCGTTGATTTGTTTTGTAGCAAGATACACGATGACTGTCCTGTAAGGATTTGCTCGAATATTTCATGCGTTTTCGCGATTACGTTCCGACATAAACCCGCTTGACCCGCGCCGAAACGCCGCAGGTCAGTTCGTAGGGTATCGTGCCGATACTTTCAGCGATGTCAAGGACTTGTATGGAATCCTTTTCATCATCACCCCATATCATTACCGGATCGCCGGGATGAATCGGATCTTCTCCGACATCGATCATTATATGATCCATGGTGACCCGGCCGACCAAAGGATACCGCTTTCCTCGAATCGACACCTGGGCGTTATTGCTCAAGCTGCGTCGAATTCCATCGGCATATCCGACGGGCAAAACGGCGATGGTCGTGGGTTTTTTCGATATCCATTGTCTTCCGTAACTCACCGGAAAATCGGCGGGAATTTTTCGAAGATGGGCAACAAATGTTATCAGGGTCATGACCTGTCTGATGTCTATCGAACGAGAAGCTTCTGATGACGGATAGTGTCCGTACAGCAAAATGCCGGGACGTACCGCGTCAAATGTGCTATCCGGTAAATCCAGAACAGCCCCGCTATTGGCCATATGAATGACAGGCGGCATTTTGCCTTTTTCTTTCACCTGGCGAAGAATTTCATGAAACCTTGACAATTGCAAGTTCGCGTAAGTTTTGTCCGATTCGTCAGAGGTGGAAAAATGTGAATAGAGTCCTTCCCAGACACAGTATTTGGACGCCGAAAGCACATCGAAAAAATCGGGTTCCTGATCGAACAGAACGCCGATTCTCCCCATTCCGGTGTCAATGTTCACATGCACATTCGCCGGTTTTTCCTGACCGGCCTTTTCAATCCAGCGGATGTCTTCTATTCCGAAAAGGCTGATCCTGAATCCGGCTTTTATGGCCTCCGGGATTTCATTGGGAAACAACCGTCCAAAAATCAATATGGGTTGGGATATCCCACTTTCTCTGAGTTCCAAGGCTTCTTGGAACTGCGCCACCGCAAATCTTGTAACCCCTTCTTTTACAAGCCGCCGGGTTACGGCGCCGGCGCCGTGTCCGTATGCATTCGCCTTAACCACCGGGATGATATCGGCAGGCGCCGCTTTTTTCCGGATGGCATTGACGTTATGAACAAGATGGTTCAGGTTGATTTGGGCAACTGTCTTTGACGTCATTGATCCGCCTTTCGGCTTCGTTTTTTAAAATTTGATTCGCTCACTTTAGGTTTCAGTAATATATTATCGATCAGGCGGGCTTTTCCGACCTTTACGGCAAGGGCCATTCGAGCCGGTCTGTCGATGGTTTCCATATCGTCGAGGGTTTCCGGATCACAGATGGCGATATAGTCGATCTCGGTTTCCCGGTGGGATCGGATCATTCTTGCCGCTGTATCGATGATTCCGAAAGTGTCTTTTTGCCCGTTTTCAACAAGCTCCTGTGCTTTTTGCAATGACTGGTTAAGGGCCAGCGCACTTATTCGCTGATTTTCGCTCAGGTACGTGTTGCGTGAACTCATGGCGAGCCCGTCTGTCTCCCTGATGGTTCGAGTTCCGACAATTTTTATTTCAAAATTGAGATCACGCACCAATTGACGGATGACCATAAGCTGCTGATAATCTTTTTCGCCGAAAATCGCTACGTGTGGTTTAACGATGTTAAACAGTTTTGTAACGACGGTGGCGACACCTCTGAAAAACACCGGTCTCGACAGGCCGCAGAGGTGTTTCGGGAGTTTTTCCAGTTCGACAAAAGTCTGAAAGTTTTCCCCATACATCTCTTGTGCATCCGGAGAGAACACCGCGGTGACACCTTCTTTTCGAAGCAGGTCAAGGTCCCTCTCAAAATCTCTGGGATAGCTCTCCAAATCTTCACCCGGGCCGAACTGTGCGGGATTTACGAAAATACTCACCACCAAATCTTCACCGTAAGCTCGACCTTCTCTGATCAGGGACAAATGTCCCTCATGGAGAAATCCCATGGTGGGGACCAAAACGACGGTTTTCCCTTCTTGGCGCATTTTATCGGATCGCGCCTGCATATCTTTTATGACGGTTATGATTTCCACGGCATCTATCCAATGTATATTTATCTGTTTTGTGTTGATCGATCAGGATTTTAATTAACATAAATCAAGGGCAATCCAAAGTCAATCAGAGCGGGCAAGAGATCGAAATAAGAGGATTATTTTTTGAGCATTACGCAGTTATCGGACAAAAAGACCATTTATGGATGGACACTAGTTGACAAACATAACCGATATGTCCTTTGCCAGATGGAACACTTTTTGAGAGACACTTCCCAACAAAAATTCCTTAATTCCGGATACCCCCCTTTTCCCCATGACAATAATATTATAACCGGACTGGGATTCTTTGATGATATCCCTGGCAACGCCGCTTTTTTTAACTTCTGCTTTAATGGTGATATGTTGTTCGTCAAATCCTGCATTCATAAGCAGGGCTTTACTTTTTTGCATTGCGTTTTCCACCAGTTCTTTCTTTTTCTCTTCGAGCAGGCAAAAAGAACTTTGTTCAGTAATAAAGTAAGGCGTTAATTCAGGACTGTTCATTTCACACATGGCTGCCGTATCTTGAACAACATTAAACAAGGTGATTTGGGTGTCCGGGGTAAAGGTATCCGCTACAAAATCAACGGCGCGCATCGCATTTTCGGAATCATCAATCGCCACTAAAATTTTTTTAGCCATCGTTTATCTCCTTCCTTTAAACTGATATCCTGAAGCGGGCTTGTGTTCACATGACGTATGCCAGCTTGCAGTGATAACTTCAAGAAAATTTCATGTTTGGGTTAAAATTGTTACTCAGATTCAAAGGTTCAGGGTTCAATGGTACATGGTACAATGTCTATGGTTTTGCTAGAAATGGTTTCAAAATGTAGGAAAGGCGGGATGAAAATTTAGCCGACGCATGGCAGGGGGTCTGGGTAGTTTACCGTCTTGCCCAGGACCAAAGCGGGCAGCCGCTGCTGCAATGTGCGACTCTGGGTATCGTGAAACGCTTCATAACATTCACCTCCTGTTAGGGTTTCTCCGAGATGACGGCATTCATAGCGCAATATTCTTTATTTTTCCGCCCATTGACGGAGAAATCGAATAATACGGGTCCGTACATGTGGTTGAAACCGGTTCTTCGGGAATCGATTCCTTCAGGCTTTTGTACCGGCAACGTAAACATGTCCAATATTCCCAATGCTTTTTACTGGCATGATCCAGACAGTTTCCATAGTAGGGACAAAAGATGTTTTTATAGCCTTTGGTGTGAATAGGCTTTCTATATGTTCTCATTCGTATACTCCCTGTTTAGGGCTAATGTACTGAAGGTGCCTGATAACACGACCTATTTATAATACCACAATGTGGTTATGTCAACTGTTTTTTAGCGCGGGTTTACGTTTCTTTACGAAAACAGGCAGAATCATAATGGATTCTGCCTGTTTTAATATCTGTATTTTCGTGAAGTCATTGAAATTGATCGATGATCGCCGTCGTTCAATCATTTAGTGAATGAGCACTTCGACAGCATCTTCCATCGGATCTTTAAAGGGTACAACCACTTTCAGCAATCCATTCTCATAGGTCGCTTCAGCATTGTTCGGATTTACGGGGCAGCAGAAAGCACCGGCGCTAACATAATCGAATTCTTCTCTTGCTGCGCGCAGGTTGAAACTGTCGTCAAGCAATTTTAAACTGATATTTTCTTTTTTCACGCCCGGAATCGTGATTTCAAGATTTAGATGATTGCTGCCCTCGTCAACATAAGAACATACGTCAGCAGCGACTCTTCTTCGTTCATCTGCCATATTGATCACCTCCTCAATAGGATTCAATCTCAACCATGAAAAACGGTTTGTATTTCATCTCGTTATGACCCGCAGGCTGATCGATGCCTGTCATATGTATTACAATAATAACTAAATAATGAAATGCAACGAGAAGATCGGTTCAACCTCGTAATCCGTGTTCACTCCGGCAACGCAACCATGAAGATCATCACAATGTTTGTCCTATAAACCCGTCTCCCCGGTAACGATCACAGATTTTTCCCATGTGTTTCAAGGTATTCCGAGACACCCTCGGCTGTCGGTTTCATGCCGCTTTCGCCTTTTTGCCACCCGGCAGGACAAACCTCTCCATATTTTTCGGTAAATTGCAGCGCATCAACAAGCCGGAGCATTTCATCCATATTTCGTCCCAACGGCAGGTTGTTCACCACCTGGTGCTGAACGATCCCTTCCTTGTCAATGAGAAAAGAAGCCCTCATGGCCACGCCGGTATCAGGATGTTCAATGCCATACATTTTTGTAATATCCCGCTTGAGATCTGCAACCATAGGAAAATGAACCCGGCCGATGCCCCCTTTTTCGACCGGCGTTTCGCGCCATGCAAAATGGGTAAACTGCGAATCGATGGAAACACCGACCAGTTCTACGGATCGTTCTTTGAATGTTTCGAATCGGTGGTCAAAAGCGATAATTTCAGTCGGGCAGACAAACGTAAAATCCAGGGGCCAGAAAAACAGGACGACGTACTTTCCCCGAAGATCGGACAATTTGAAGTCTTCCTTTATAATACCGTTGGGCATGACCGCAGGAGCAGTGAAATCCGGCGCTTGGGTTGCGACGAGTATGCTCATGATATCCTCCTTTCTATAGTTCTTCCATATCGAATTCCTTAAAATTAAACCAATATCCGGTATGCGTGATATAGTCCAGTTCGGCCTGAACCGCTGCAATGTGATTCTCTTCAATCTCCAGAAAACGGGCAAACATTTGTTGACCTTCCAGGGTCATTTTTTTTACCATTTCTTCGTAAAAATTGCTGGTTTCAACTTCTGCCTGAAGCGCTCTGCCGAGAATGACTTTTATACTGCTAAGATCCTCGGTTGATATGCGCGCCTTAATTTTTTCAGAAGCCTTTTGAACCATCTCCTTTGGCGGAACTATGGAATCGAGTTTTTCCACAGACAGCTTCCCGCTTTTTCGCCAGGACTTGAGTCTTTCCTGTAAATAATCGAGATGATGTTGCTCATCATCTCCCATCATTTTGAAAAAACGCCGACCTTCGGGATCATGTACATGTTGGGCGGCATTTCGATAGATGTCCCGTATGTTCGTTTCATAATCGATGGCTGTCTGTATTGCCTTTTCCATTTCCATGATGGATCTCCTTGTTTTAAAAGCCTCAGGAAGATAAAAATGAACGGGGATCATTTGAGACAAACACAATACAAATTTAAATAATCAAATTTCATGCCATAATTTCAGAAGTTGGCGATCGAATTTAAGCTTTTGAATTATCAATGGCTTAGATGTGTTGATTAATGAAAGGATTTGAAAGGAAGATCAGATGAACACTTTTTTGAGACAGTGTGTCTCAAAAAAGTGTATCGGAAGAGATGAGGATTTAAAGGATCAAGAAACGGAAAAAATCAGGCACTGTCATTGGCAATCAGGTTCTGCGCGGTCATTTCCTTGGGTACATCCAGGCCGAGCAGAAACAAAATCGTTGGCGCGATATCCGACAGTTTACCGCGGCGGATAAGCCGACGGTTCCGGGAATCGTTGGCGACATAGATGATTTCGACCGGATTTACCGTATGGCTGGTCTTGGTCATCGCGGTATCATAGTCCACCATTTGTTCGGAGTTGCCGTGATCTGATGTGATGAGAATGTGGGCATTCATTTCCAGAAGGCGATCGACAATTTTGCCGATACATTCGTCCACCACCTCAATTGCTTTTTTAGCGGCATCGAAATTTCCCGTGTGGCCGACCATATCTCCATTGGCAAAATTAACGGCAACGAACTGATAAGGGGTATTTCTCAGTCTTTTGAGCAGTTCATCGGTTACGTTGTATGCCTCCATCTCAGGATGGCTGGCAAAGGTGGCCGGATCGAATCGGCTGGGGATATCGACCTGATCCTCGTTGGGGTAAGGCGTGGTGGCCTTGCCGTTGAAAAAACTCGTAACATGTCGGAATTTCTGTGTTTCAGCAATCCTTAACTGGCGCAGACCTGCACGGGAAATCACTTCGCCAAGGAGGTGTTCCATCCCGCCGCCGGCGTCGATTGCGCCCAGCATGTAACTTTCAAACTCATCCCAATACCGTGTCAGGCCCACATAGGTTATATTTCGTTTTGCCTTGAGTTTTCCAGGATAGTTCGGATCGACAAAAGCCATGGAAAGTTGAATGGCGCGATCCTGCCGGTAGTTGGTGTGCAACATCGCATCGTTATCCCTGACGCCGTCATAATCGGCGATCACATACGGGGGGATATATTCATCGAACATTTCCACATTGTCGGGGGTCTTGTCGTTTGCATAGGATTCCTTGACCGCTGTTTCGGCATCCGGGGCATGACGACCTTCGCACAAGACAATGCAATGGTATGCCTGGTCGGTCAGTTTCCAATTCCTGGAACGGTCCATTGCATAGTAGCGGCCCATAACGGTGCCGATGGTGCAGTTCCCGACATCATCCATTACCTGGCCGAGTTTTGCCAGGTATTCCAAACAACTCCGCGGCGGCGTGTCGCGTCCATCCAAAAATGGATGGATAATGATAGAGCCATCCGGATATTCTATCCTTGCACGCCGCATGATTTTAAAAAGGTGTTCCTGGTGGGCGTGTACCCCCTCGTCCTGAAGCAACCCGAACAAATGAAGACGGCTCTGGTGCGATTTCCAGCTGCCGATGAGTTCCTTCCATTTTTTGGCTTCAAACAGTTTTCCGGTGCGCAATCCGTCATCGATACGCTTGAGTTCCTGAATGACGATACGGCCGGCGCCCATGTTCAGGTGTCCCACTTCCGATGAGCCCTGATAGCCGTCCGGAAGGCCAACCGGTTCTCCGGCACAGTCCAAAAGTGTCCAGGGATAGTTGGCCTTGTACCGGTCGATATTGGGTGTGCGGGCGGCAAGAACAGCATTGCCCTGCACGATTTCGCTGTATCCCCAGCCGTCACGAATGATTAAAACGACAGGCCGCATAACTGCTCCTTTCAAATTTGAACTGGATCCATAGGAACCGGCTATTTCAGGCTTATCCGATATTTTTTTAGAAAATCTGAGGGATTATAGGATAATTTCGCTTTGCGAAGACCCGTATCCCCGAGATCCTGCTCACGATTTACGATTTTAAATGGTTGACCGAAATATTCAAGAAACATTTGATTGACGGCCTGATACGTTCCTTTGAAATCGACATTTCCTTTTTCGAAATGAATCACCAGCGTGTCCTTTGATAAGGGTTCTGCAATGGTGTAAGCGACCATTTGCCGGTCCACGAGAATTGCACCGCCAATGGGGCCCTCCAGTTTCTCCCAGGAACCCAGCACGCGTGAGATCGCCAGATTTTCAGCAGCCAGCGCGTCCATGGACTGGCAATCGTGCCATGTACACCAGTCTTGCTGTAACCCCATGGCCATATCGATCATCTCCACATCCAAAGGGACAAATTGAAAATCGTAATTTTTTTTGAATTGATTCAACAGGTTCTTTTTTTTGTGAAACCGTCTTCCGCCAAGTTGGGTCAGTTCATCGACATCGTAAAGATAATCCCAATGATCCCTTGATTCCTCAATAATAATTCGATTTCCCATTTTTGCACGCCAGAGTGCCATCAGGTCCTCAGGGACGCGATGAAAAACGGCCGCCGAATCAAGATATTCGTCAAAATACCGATTCCAGTCAATTTCCGGCCAAGAGGCGACGGGCGCCCAAAACACTTCGCTGGGGATCGTTTGTTTAATCCAAACGATCTGGTCCGACCATGCCCAATAAAGCCCGTACACATCCGCCCAACCCCATAGGTTAATAAAGCTGTAATCGGATGCTTTTTGTGGAAATTGTGAAAAATATTCTAAGTATTTGTCTTGCTTGCCCAAACTGATGGGCTCGAAATTCAAGGACATTTATAAGCCTTTCACTATTTTAAACCGTGTAGTGAAACAAACAAATTTGTGTTTGACGTTCGATGTATACACTTTATAAATATAAATCAAGTGCTATTCAAATACTGTTCTACTATAATACTATAATACCGTTTTCGTTTTTTGGGAAATGATCGATGACAAAATATCTTGAATGGGCCTGAACGAAACCGGAAAACGTGATGCATCGGCAGTTCAACCGTATGCTTTTTATAAGGCGTTAAACACCTGCGATAACAGCCGTGAAATTTATCAACATTTTTGCCATTGCCGTGGCATTGGCCATGGATGCATTTGCCGTGTCCATTGCCACCGGCATCAATTTAAAAAAAGTCAGCTTTCGCCAGATGTTTCGCCTGTCCTGGCATTTCGGCCTGTTTCAGGCCATGATGCCGGTCATCGGCTGGTTCGCGGGAGCATCGATTCGCAGCTATATCGAACGATTCGATCATTGGATTTCTTTTGGATTACTTACCTTTGTCGGAATCCATATGATCAAAGGGGCCTTCGAGCACGATCATCATAAAAGGCCCAAAAAAGATCAAACCAGAGGATGGACGCTGGTGATGCTGTCTGTCGCAACCAGCCTAGATGCGCTGGCAGTGGGCTTTTCGATTTCGCTGCTGAATGTTTCTATATGGACGCCGGCGCTGATCATCGGGATCGTGGCAGGATTGTTTTCGATTGCGGGTCTTCACATGGGTGAGCGTATCGGATCCGCCGGCCGGCTGAGTCTTTATGCGGAAACCATCGGCGGGGTTGTTTTGATCGCCATCGGGCTGAATATTTTATATGAACATGGCGCGTTCACCGCATTTTTGAACTGAGAAAATAAAATACGGTCAAACGTAAAATTAGTCCTGGGCGATGATCCATACGTTTTTAAGATGATCCGGCTGAAATTCTTCAATGATTTTACCTTTTTCTACAAATGCCGCCATATACTGGTATGCGCTTTCATACACCGCCATCATGGATTCGAATTTTTGGAAAATCGGATCTTCCGTATCCAGCGATCCTTTGAGCTTGTGCAGTAATACGCTTCCCGCTTTAAAATGATTTTCAATTTCTTTGAGCATTTCCTTTCGTTTTTCGTGTTTTTTCCGCTCTTTGGCGATGATCGGCAACAGTCGCTGAACGGACAATTCGATGAGCGCATCCCTGGGGGCGTTAAAATTTCTCGATACATGTTCCAAAGACGAAAGCGATCTTCTGCTGATCACGTAAGTTTTTTGGATGCGGCCTTGCTTATCCAATTTGGCATCCTGAATTTCCCGGGCGATGGATCTTAAGGATGGCCCATCTTCAGCCAAATGATCGAACAGGGATTTTTGCTTGATCCCAAGATGAGCAGCGACAATGCTGATGGCTTCGATACACCCTTCTGACAATTTGAAGGTTGCCCGCACGGATTGCCTTCCTCTTAAGTCTGAAGTGAATGTCCGGGGCAGTGCCCCTTCATTTGTCATTCCTTTTTTTTCATTTTCTTTCATTTATTTCTCCTTAAAAAATGAATTCAAAGTCTTATGACTTAATATTAATTATTTTTCATAATAATGCAATCATTATTTTTATGGTGTGTATTAAAAAGTAATGTAATTATTATTGACAAAACCATATCGATGTTTATTTTTTGAATCAAGAAAGAATCAAATCATTTAATGGAGGTAAGATTATGGAACTTATTCGATGGAACCCAATGAGAGAGATGTTCAACTTTCGTCGCCAAATGAATCACTGGTTCGATGACGCTTTCAGCCCGATGGTTGGGGATGATGCCAAGCTGTCCTTGTGGGATTGGCATCCGGTCGTGGATGTTTATGACAATGATGAAAATATCGTTATCAAGGCCGAGCTTCCCGGCATCGACAAGAAAGACATCAATATTGACGTAAAGGACAATGTGCTGACCCTCAAAGGGGAACGGTCATACGACAATGAGGTTAAAAAGGATAAATATTATCGCAGAGAAAGATCGTTCGGAAGATTTGAAAGGGCCTTTCAGCTTCCTGTTGACGTCGATCCTGAAAAAATCAGTGCGGATTATAAAGACGGCATTCTAAAAATCAATATTCCCAAACCGGAAGTACAAAAACCGAAACAGATTACGGTTCACTGATCGCAACCGGAATCAGGATTAAAACACAACGGGCGGTTCATTGCGAACCGCCCCGTTGTTTTCAAGCCTCCGGTTGGCACAGATATTGCTTTTTGAAATCAGACAGGATTGTATGATGATGGTGTCGAAAAATATCCGGAGGATGCGATGGATCAAATATATGATGTTATTATTTTGGGTACCGGACCGGCCGGGCTTCAGGCGGCCATCCATGCCGCCCGAGCCAAAGCTTCGGTATTGGTGATGGGACGCGAGCACAAATCGAGTCTTTTCAGAGCCCATCTGGAAAATTACTGCTGTATCTCTAAAATTTCAGGAGGAGAACTGCTGCAGCAGGGCATCAATCAAGCCCTGGATTCCGGGGCACGCTTTTTACATGAAGACGTGATCAAAACATCAAAAGACAACGACGAGTTCGTCGTTGTCACCGAAAGTGGAAAAACGCTCAAGACGCGGGCGCTGATCATGGCCATGGGCGTCTCCCGGAACCGTCTGGGAGTTCCCGGTGAAAAGAAATATCTCGGTCAGGGCGTTGCCTACTGCGTGGACTGCGATGCCAATTTTTACAAAGGGCTCACGGTGGCTGTGGTCGGCAATGAATCCGCAGCGGTTTCCGGGGCGTTGACACTCTTGTTTTATGCCAAAAAGGTTCATCTTGTTTCGGAGCAGCTTCAAGTTTCCGATCGGCTCAGCTTCCAAATTCAAGAATCCGATGTCGAGATCCATCTTGGACATAAGGTCACCGAGATCATCGGTGACAATGTCGTAAAAGGAGTGATTTTGGATGACGGCCGGAAGCTGGACGTGGACGGTGTCTTCATCGAGACCGGCGCCAAAGGAGCGGTGTCCCTGGCCGCGACATTGGGTGTAGCTCTGGATCCGGAGAAGTTTCAGTACATTGTTACAGACAAGCAGCAGCAGACCAATATAGAGGGAGTTTACGCCGCAGGAGATATCTGCGGGCCTCCGTGGCAGGTGGCCAAAGCCGTGGGAGAAGGCTGCGTTGCCGGTCTTGTCGCAGCCAAATATGCAAAAAAGAAGAAAAGCCGGTGAACGTTGAGTCCGTGTTCGGGGAGTGCGCTCCCCCGTGATACGATATTGGCGAAATGACCAGACATGCAGACGTCGGAGTGAAACGGAGGGACGCACCCCTCGAACATGTAAGAACATCAAAGCTGTATCACGACCGCCTTTGACCTTTGATACACGAGGTCCCGGCTCCGGGATAGCCCTTGCATATGCAGGGTCTGACCGGATAGATTTCGCAGGTCGCGTGTTTTTTGTCGTATCTTAAAAACGGACAAGGGGCGGCATTATATTCGGTCGGTTCGATGTGTCCGGAATATTCATTCCGGACAAATCCATATGCTTTCATAAAATCCGACAACCGGATACCAAGATAATCGGCCGCGGCCCCAGGATCCAGTTCAGTCCAAGGAATTCCGATACTCTTGCAGCAGGTTCCACATCTTTTGCAGTTGAAGCGCGTCGGCATAATCTCTTTTATCATATTAAAATGCCTTTCATTTCGAGATCGCCTCCGATGATACCGGAAAAGCTGTCTTCTTTCAATCTTGCCGGGCTTCTTTGAACCGTATTTCTGTACCATCCCAGTGCCGTAATTTTTTGTTCCGATTTCACGATATTTGTCAATG
>JAJDND010000168.1 GCA_022340885.1 Desulfobacterales bacterium
GTTGGAACGGTTGTAGTCATGTTTCATCTCCTGAATGTGAGACCCTTGAAAAACGCCCCTTTTTGCCCAATTTCTGCGTTATGTTCAAATTTCAATCCTCGAAATACTCAATGTATTCCTGCGGTTAAAATTTTCGCCTTCCTTGAACTTGAACAAAAATGAACTTTTTTCAAAGGTCTCAATGTTTAGGTTTCAGACCGAACTGTTTGAAACTATATTCATAATTTTGTTCCATTGTAAAGATCAACACATACAAATTCCTTGACAAGATTTTTCATATCCTTTAGTAAATCGTCATCAGGTGCCGCCAATAGGCTTAATAGGGAATCCCGTGAAAATCGGGAGCGGTCCCGCCGCTGTAATCCCGACCTTACTAAAAGCTATCTCAAAATTAGGATTTTCGGTCGAGATCAAGGCGAGGCCGAGGATCAACCCCCAGGCATACTCAAGTATGTCGAGGACTTGATACGAGGGCTCAACGCCGATATCAGGCGAAAAGACTTTTTTGAGATGACTTCTATAATGAAGGAACCTTTTTAGCAACCATATGCCACTGTTCCGGCGATCCGGAGTGGGAAGGCCGCTAAAAAGGCGGGAGAGTCAGAAGACCTGCCTGAAAAATGAGCCATGCCCTTGCGAAATGACAGGGGTGTTGCGGATTCAGTAAAAAAAAGGGTTAAGTAAACTGGGTGCAGCCCTTCAATCTTATTTTCAAGATTGAAGGGCTTTTTTTTGGACCTTTCGAGCATCCTCGGCGGGACTGACTTAAATATGAAAGGAGGTGAGACTTATGAAAACCGGACTCATTGTTTATGTCGTCGGAACGGAGCCTGCCGATTGGAATGCCGCGTCTGAAATGAAAACCATCCGGCAAATCTGCCAGGCAGACCTGGTAGAGATCATTACCGCCCAATGGGGGCATTTTGATGTTTTGGATGCCTGGTGGTCCCTTTTGACCCGGGGAATGAAGCAAGTGATATGCATGATCGGTGAATTTGCCCCGAACGGGCGCCTGACCCTTCAGGAGAGAAAACTTTGTCTATGCGAGTAGCCGAAGAAACGTTTGTCGGCGTGTATGGATGTTATTATCGGATGGATAAATACAACCCCAAAAAAGTTTTCTTCGAATAAAGGATCGGAAATTAACCCCGATCGGGCATTCCCACCGATCGGGGTCATTCAATCGATGTCATAGAGTTCCGGCCTTCTGTTGGGTAAAAAATATCGCATTTTGTGGTTCCTGACGCGGCTTAGATCTTTGGTCTTCAGGTCTATCACCGTCAGACTTTCCGTGTTGCCGAGATCTTTTTTGATGACGTTTCCCGATGGTCCGATGATCACCGAGATACCTGGAAAAGAGAGACCTTTTTCATTGTCTCCGGTCTGATTGCAGGCAACCACGAACAACCCGTTGTCAAACGCCCTTGCCACCAGATGGCGCATCCATGAAGAGAATTTTTCTCGGGGTGTGCCTCTCGGGGATGCATGGGGAATGAAAATCATGTCGGCGCCTTGTAGGGCCATATGGGTCGCGAGTTCAGGGAAATGGGAATCATAGCAGAGCTGTATGCCGAATTTAACCCCGCCCGCCTCAAACAAAGGAATTGCGCTGCCGGGTGCAAAAATGCGCTGTTCAGGAGGCGCAATGTGCAACTTTCGATAGACGCCCACGAATCCGTCGGGTTTGATGACGAGGTGGCTGGCATACGTCCGATTGGTATCATCCTTTTCCACCATGCCAGCCAGAATTACAACACCGTTGGATTTGGATAAATCGGAAAGCCGCCGGGTTGTGGGGCCGGGAACGGGTTCCGCTGTCTGCTTAATCTCTTCGAGATGACTGTATCCCGTAACATTCAATTCAGGAAAACATACGATGGCGGCCCCCTCATTTTTTGACGCCGTTATCCAGCGATCCATGGCGTCAAGATTCCGTCGCCCCTCTCCCACAACTGAATGAAAAGTCACGGTTGCGATACGGATGTCTTCCATTTGAAATTCCAAATATCAAATTCCACGTTAGATTAAATATCGAAATGGGCCTTGATTTTATACATTTTTGTTGCAGGCAGATTCAAAATATCGGTTACGCCGGTTTTCCGGGAGATCTTTTCGAGGTTATCAGCGATTTCGCTCATGGATTGAGCGATAAAGGTGAACCAGATGTTATACGGATTATCCCGCAGGTAGTTATGGGTTACACCGGGGTGTCGGTTTACGGTATGGACAAATCCATCAATTTTGTCTTTCGGGACTTTTGCCGCACAGAGGGTGCTGACAAATCCCAATTTTTCAGGCGCAAAATTCCCTCCGATTCGTCGAATAATTCCTTTTTTCTTCAATCGTTTAATCCTGCCGATCACGTTTTCTTCGGACAGGTCGAGGTTTTTGGCGATTGAACGATAAGGGCGCCGGGTTACAGGAAAATCGGATTGGATGCGATTCAGTATCGCCCGATCGATGTCATCGAATGGATCATCGGTTGGCGGCACGGGTTGCTCCTTAAATATTTTCTTTGATGAAGCTCACGTGGACCTTTCTGGTTCGAGGGCCGTCGAACTCGCAGAAAAATATGCCCTGCCATGTACCCAGTACCAGGCGATCATTCTCCACGGCGATGAGCTCCGAAGGTCCGACAAGCGTGGATTTTACATGGGCAGGAGAGTTTCCCTCCATATGACGATATCCGGCCTTCCATGGGACAATTGAATTGATGACCATCAGAATATCATCTTTGACGCTGGGATCGGCACTTTCATTGATGGTTATGGCAGCAGTCGTATGGGGAACATATAGCATGCAGAGCCCCCGGCCGATCCTGGAATCAGCAACCACGTCCTGTATGGTGGAAGTGATATCGATGAGTTCTGTACGGTTTTTCGACTTAACGGTACAAATCATGTCATCTCTCCATTACAAAAAAAAAGCCCTGCCAAAACGCAGAGCCTTTTTTCTCAAAATTAGGTGAAACCGATGTGACGTTTGAATTAGACACATCCTGTGGGTTTCGGAAGACCGGCCATCTTACATGCTCCCTTGCCAGGTCCTGACGGGAACAGTTCATAGATATGTTTCAGCTTGAAACCGGTGACTTTTGAAAGGATACGAACCATGGGAGCAATCCCATTTTTTTCATAGTATTCCTGAAGAACCGTAATCACTTTTTTATGCTCGTCATTTAATTCTTCGATGCCTTCTTGGTGTTTTACCCATTGTACCCATTCTTCACACCAGTTTTCGTAGCTGTCGATAAAGCCGTCTTCATCTACGGTAAATGTCTTTCCCATGTACTCGACTGTTGCCATTCAAAACCTCCTTTTTACTGTAATTATTTTTATGGCGCTCTGCCTATACCTTTTAAAAATAGACTTAAAACAATTATCCGATTGATTTGTCAATGTCAATATGAAAAATGGAAATACTTTTTATTTAATTCAGATAATTCAAGAGAATTTTAATGGGCTGAATATCAAAATCGATTTTCCTTGAGAAGCGGCTGAAAATCCTATAGATTGTAACTGTTTTAAAAGGTAGAAAAGGGCATATTCGATGGAATCCGAAACGATTCAGCCAAGCGTCATTGTCATATGCGGACCCACAGCTTTGGGAAAAACATCTGCAGCCATTGAGCTGGCGGAAATTTTCGACGGCGAGATCGTCGGGGCCGATTCAATGCAAATATACAGACATATGGATATCGGCACCGCCAAACCGACCGAAAAAGAACAGGCGCAGGTCAAACACCATATGATTGATATTATCGATCCGGATGAACGGTTTGATGCCAGGCAGTATGCAACCATGGCCCGTGAAACCGTTGAAACACTGCATCACCGTCATAAAATCCCCTTTGTGGTCGGTGGAACCGGGTTCTATATCAAGGCGCTCTTAAATGGTTTGTTTGAAACCGAAGCCGAGGGAGAAAATATTCGGAAAGGTTTAAAAAAAGAAGCTGACATCCACGGTACTGCATTTTTGTACGATCGATTGTGCCGTCAAGATCCCGAAGCTTCGAAAACGATACATCCCAACGATGCCTACAGAATTATAAGAGCCCTGGAAGTGCTCGCGATGACCGGAAAGGCGATATCGGACTTGCACAAGGCCCATGGTTTTAACGACCATCCGTTTGTTGTTTTGAAAATCGGCCTTCATATCCCCCGGGAAATACTGTATGGTCGCATAAACAAAAGAGTGGATCTCATGATTGACCACGGCCTTTTGGATGAAGTCAAAGGGCTTTTGGCCATGGGATGTTCACCGGATTCGAAATCCATGCAGTCCATCGGATACCGCCATATGGTCGATTTTATTCAAGGCGGTTGTTCCTGGGAAGAGACGGTCCGGACACTAAAACGGGATACCAGAAGGTATGCAAAGCGTCAAATGACATGGTTCAGAGCAGACCCGGAAATCATATGGAAAAACCCGGATGCCATGGAGGATATTAAGGTCCTGATACAAACGTTCCTGCAGGAAAAATGAAGTAGAAGAATCAATTTGAAAGCGTGGTCCTTTGGATTAGAAATTTATTGACGATTAAATTAAAGAATATACGAGACATTCAAATATCATGAAAATAGCCATTGCACAGATCAATCCCGTGATTGGAGACTTTAAACACAACTTTGATAAGATAAAGCAGTTTGCTGATCGCGCAATCGAAAACCAATGCGATCTTGTGGTCTTTTCCGAGCTTGTGATTCCGGGATACCCCCCCCGGGATCTTCTTGAAAGAAAAGATTTTATCGATGCGAATCTGAATTGTCTTGAGCGGCTGATTGCCGCTATCCGCGGTATCGGTGTGATCTGCGGATTTGTGGATAAAAATACTTCCGACAAAGGGAAACCGCTTTATAACGCCGCCGTTGTTTTTGAAGACGGAGAGATCCTTCACAAGGTTCACAAAAGGCTGCTGCCAACTTATGATATATTTGATGAACGGCGGTACTTTGAACCCGGCCGGGAAAGTATGCCGTTTTCCTACAAAGGACATGAAATAGGACTTACGATTTGTGAAGATGCATGGAATGACGAAGATATTTTTGAAAATAGAATTTATGATCAAGACCCCGTCGCCGAAAACGTTAGCGCTGGTGCCGATCTGGTGGTCAACATATCCGCATCTCCTTATTATTTGGGACATGATAAATTCAGAAAGCATATGTTTTCGTTTATGGCTCGGAAGTACCGGACTTCAATGATGTTTGCCAACCAGGTGGGCGGTAACGACAGCGTTATTTTTGACGGGTCAAGCTCGGTTTTCGACCAAAACGGCCAAATGACCGCCGGCGCTTCGGATTTCGCGGAAGACTTTTTGATCTTTGATTCCGAGACATTAAAAAAATGCGATCGCGGCATTCATACCCTTTCGATGTCGGATACGGAATCTATTTTCAAAGCATTGGTCATGGGAACCCATAACTACGTGACGAAGTGCGGATTTTCCAAAGCGGTTATCGGTTTGAGCGGCGGTATCGATTCCGCCCTGACGGCATGCATTGCGGTGGCGGCTTTGGGGCATGAAAATGTATCGGTGGTGTTCATGCCCTCTCGATATACCTCGAAAGACAATTTTGAAGACACCCAAAAACTGGCACAGAACCTGGGCGTAGTTTTGACGCAAATTCCAATAGACAGCATATTTAAAGAGTTTCTAAAGGTGCTGTCCCCTTCTTTCAGGGAAAATGAACCGGATGTTACGGAACAAAACATTCAGGCCAGAATCAGGGGTACTATTATGATGGCACTGTCCAACAAACACGGCGCCCTAGTGCTCTCCACCGGCAACAAATCCGAAATTGCCGTCGGGTATTGTACGCTCTATGGAGACATGACCGGGGGACTTGCCGTTATTTCAGACATTCCGAAAACCATGGTCTATGAACTTGCCCGTTATATCAATCACGAAAAGGAGATCATTCCCCATCGCATCATTGCCAAAGCGCCTTCCGCCGAACTCAAACCGGATCAGTTGGACCAGGACGATCTGCCGCCCTATGAAATTCTGGATGCCATTTTAAAGGGGTATATCGAAGAGATGAAAGGTGTCCAGGAGTTGGCACGAATGGGATTTGATAAAGGAGTTGTCGAAGATGTTGTTTCCAGGGTCGACAGGAATGAATATAAGCGGCATCAAGCGGCGCCCGGCCTCAAGGTAACATCAAAAGCGTTCGGTTATGGCAGAAGGTATCCTCTGGCGCAGCGATACACGGGAGAATTCCTTTAAATCCTGACGCTGTTTTAACCGCCAACATATTTTCCTTGCCACGTATCCCTATTTTCAAGTGTTTTCCGGATGAGAGCGATGGTTTCCGATTTTTTTAAAGACCATGCCGGAGCGATCAACTCGTTTGGATGCGGATCGCCGGTCAGTCGCTGAATCACTGTTTGTTTTGGAATACGTTCCAAGAAATCACAGACGATATCGACGTATTCCTGCTGCTCCAGGCATTTGTAATTATTCTCATGGTACAGTTTTTCAAGTATTGTCCCTTTGACAACATACAAAAAGTGAAGCTTGATTCCATCAATGCCCATATCGGCGATAATCCGTGCGGTTTGGAGCATATGCTCTTTTTTTTCCTTGGGAAGACCAAGGATCACATGTGCGCAGATGTTGATCCCACGGTTTTTTGTCACCTCCACGGCGGTTTTAAAACAGTTAAAATCATGCCCGCGGTTGATCAGGGAAAGGGTTGAATCATGGGCCGATTGGAGCCCGTATTCGATCCATATCAGATAACTCTCTGCGTATCCCTGTAACAATGTCAGGATCGGTTCGCTGATGCAATCCGGCCTTGTACCGACGGACAGCCCGACCATATCTTCGGCGTCGAGGGCCTGTTCATAGAGGTGCTTTAATGTGTCTATCGGACCGTAGGTGTTTGTAAAAGATTGAAAGTATGCGATAAATTTTTTTGCCTTATACCGCTTTATAAGCATGGGTTTGGCTGCTGCAATTTGATCGGATACCGTCAGTCCCTTTTGATGGGCACCGGTGCCGGAGCCCCTGTCATTGCAGTAAATACAGCCACCCAGGGAAATGGTGCCGTCCCTGTTTGGGCAAGAAAGTCCGGCATCGATAGTGATTTTCTGAACCCTGCACCCGAAGATGCTGTTCAGATAGGTGTTAAAATCATTGTATCGTTGTTGCATTTTATCAGGTTTTGATCGCGGTTGTTTTTACCCAATTAATGATTAATTTTATGCGTTAGTATATACATTTTCACACAAAAATTGTAAAATAATTTGACCATGACCTTATACGGAAAAAAATGGGATGTTATCGTTGTCGGCGCCGGTCACGCGGGATGTGAGGCTGCGCTGGCGGCCGCCAGAATGGGTTGCCGTGTGCTTCTTTTGGCCATCGATTTGGACAAAGTTGCATCCATGCCATGCAGCCCGTCCATCGGCGGCATGGCAAAGGGGCAACTGGTTAAAGAAATCGATGCCTTGGGCGGTGAAATGGCAAAGATTACCGATAGATCCGCCATACAATACCGAACACTGAACACGAAAAAAGGTCCTGCCGTTCATTCTTCCCGAACCCAAAACGATAAAATCCGGTATCATATGGCCATGAAATCGGTCATCGAAAAGCAGGCGAACCTTGATCTGAAACAAGCCATGGTGGAACGACTTGTGGTGGAAGACGGCCGGGTCGCCGGGGTGGAGGATCGAACGGGGTTTGGCTATCAGGCCGATGCGGTTGTTTTGGCTACGGGGACTTTTTTAAGCGGGCTGGTGCATATCGGATTTAGCTCATTTAAAGCCGGAAGGGCCGGCGAGTTCGCGTCTTACGGATTGCCGACCCATATGAAATCCCTTGGATTTAAACTCGGAAGAATGAAAACCGGTACGCCGCCGAGGCTCAAAAAATCGAGTATCGATTTCAGCGCTTTTACTGCCCATGGTGCAGACCAGGACCCTGTGCCGTTTTCGTATTTTACGGATAAGATTACGCTGCCTCAAGTTCCGAGTTTTATCGGTCATACCAACCGGAAGAGCCAATCCATTGTCCGAAAAAATTTAAAACGTTCCGCCCTGTACGGCGGTATTATCAAAGGAATTTCCGCCCGATACTGCCCTTCGTTCGAAGACAAGGTCGTCCGATTTCCGGACAAATCAAAGCACCAGATCATCCTGGAACCCGAGGGCCTCGATACCGATGAGATTTATGCCAGCGGACTTGGAAACAGCCTGCCCATGGAAATCCAGGTTCAATTTGTCCGGTCGGTTAAAGGATTGGAATCCGCACAGATCATGCGCCCTGCTTATGCCATAGAATACGATTATGTGAACCCTGTTCAGCTCAAGCCCACCCTGGAAACCAAGTTGATATCGGGCCTGTTCCTCGCCGGACAGATTAACGGGACGTCGGGATATGAAGAGGCCGCTGCACAAGGTATTTGGTCGGGGATTAACGCGGCCTGCAAGATCCAGAAAAGAGCTTCATTCATACTCGATCGATCCCAGGCATATATGGCGGTTATGGTTGATGATCTGGTGACGCGGGGCACACGGGAACCTTACCGGATGTTTACCTCGAGAGCGGAATATCGATTGCTGCTTCGGGAGGATAACGCTGATTTGAGATTGATGGATATCGGGCACGAATACGGGTTGATCGACGATGACACCTTAAAAGACGTGCAGGAGCGGAAAAAACAGATCCGAGATGAAATAAAGAGAATCAAATCCACCGTTATTAAACCCGGGAAAGAAACGAACGATTATCTTATCCGACATAACACAGCGCCGCTCAACAGCGGCACGTATCTCGATCAGCTTCTTAAGCGAGCCGAACTCGATTACAATATGGTCGATGCTTTGGCGAAAAGCCCTGACGGCATTGGCAGCAAGGCGGCCCGGCAGGTTGAGACAGAAATTAAATATGAGGGATACATCCATCGCCAGATCAGAGAAGTCGAAAAGTTTAAAAACATGGAACAAATGAGAATACCCGATAATTTCGACTACAACAAAGTGCATGGCCTGTCCAATGAACTCAAAGAAAAACTATCCGCCGTCATGCCGTCTTCTATCGGACAGGCCTCCCGCATTGACGGTATTACACCGGCCGGGCTATCCGTGATCATGGTCGCTATTAAAGCAACCGAAAGAAAAACAACCGGGATTCGACAGCGACCGTCGAATGTCTCTTGACACATTGACACATTTAACTTATTTTGATCGTTAATAAAAATGATCATCACCGTTGATGTTTAAAACAATAAGGCTTTGAGAGGATGGCAGAAACAGACTATTATAAAATACTCGGTGTAAATAAAACCGCTTCGGCAGCCGATATTAAAAAAGCGTATCGAAAACTGGCCATGAAATATCATCCGGATCATACCAAGGGAGATAAAAGCGCCGAGGAAAAATTTAAAAAAATCAGTGAAGCCTATGCGGTATTGAGCGATAAAGAAAAGCGAAAACAATATGATACCTTCGGGTCTGCCGGATTCCAGCAACGGTATTCCCAGGAAGACATTTTCAGGGGGTCCGATTTCGAGAGCATCCTGAACGAATTATTCGGCGGGTCTGGGAGCACATTCGGCACCGGGAGCAGAATGGGGTTTTCTTTCGGTGGCGGAAGTCCTTTCGGCAGGTATCAAAGACAGCGACAGCCCCAACCCAAAGGGGCTGATCTTGAATATGAGCTTCCCTTGACTTTGCAGGAAGTGGCCACAGGCACCCAAAAGGCTGTCTCATTTCAACACAAGGGCCGAAGTGAAAGACTTACGGTCAAAATCCCGAAAGGGATGGTTTCCGGGAAAAAACTTCGAATTGCCGGGAAGGGAGAACCCAGCCCCTATGGCGGCCCGGCAGGAGATCTTTATATAAAATCCAAGGTGCTTGTCGATCCGGTTTATGAGCTTGACGGCTATGACCTTTATATCAATCGAGACATTAAAATGACAGAGGCAATTCTGGGTACGAATATTTCAGTCCCGACATTGAGCGGAAACGAGTTAAAGCTGAAGATACCTCCCGGTACCAAACATAAAACAAAAATGCGGCTATCCGGACACGGACTTCCCCATATGCACGGCAAGGGCCAAGGAGATCTTTATGTCCGTATTCAAGTGAATATTCCCGGACGACTGAACAAAAAACAAAAGGAGTTGGTCGAACAATTGGCAGAGAGTGGCTTGTAAAACAGGGGTTTTGTCGATAAAATAATATTTTTTAACAGAACGAGAACATTCCTCAAAGGGGGTGTTGACAAGCGTTTTGGATCAATGTACGTTTGCTTTCAAAAATTAAAATGAAAACGGAATCTTCGATACACGTCGATCGGCTCGGCCCGCTGCCGCGGCCGGCCGTGTGAGGTGATCGTTATGCCCGAACTCATACCCGTCCTCTCTAAAAACGATATCAACAGCCTGGTCACCCGGACGGCGCAACGAATATCCTCCGATTATCGACACCATGATCTTATACTTATCGGGGTCTTAAAAGGTGCATTCGTCTTTTTATCCGATCTTGTCCGATGTATGGATGTTTCGGCTCAGATTGATTTTATACGCGCATTCAGTTATGGATCCGGTGATTCTTCTTCCGAGGACATCCGCTTAACCAAAGGTATAGAACTCGATATAAAAAATAAAGACGTGCTCATTGTAGAAGATATTGTGGATACGGGCTTGACTTTGAAATATCTTATCGATTATTTGAAATCATATCACCCAAAGTCGCTCAAGATATGCGCTTTCATTGATAAACACGAGCGCCGCAAAACGGATGTAGCCGTCGATTACTGTTGTTATGAGGCGGCCGAAGGGTTCCTTGTGGGATATGGGCTTGATTATGGTGAAGACTATCGTTATTTATCGGGAATTTACCGTCTTAAACTTTGAGGCTTTGAAAAACGTTTGCAAAGGTCTCACTATAACCATTGGGGCTAGCTATGATAATTACCTGTAAGGAATGTAACGCACGTTTTAATTTGGATGAAAACCTCTTAAAACCGACAGGTTCAAAGGTTCGATGCTCAAAATGTAACGAGGTTTTCATGGCATATCCGCCCGAAATTCAGGAAGAAATCGAAGCACCAGTTGAAACCGCACTGGAAATTGAAGAACATCCTGATGTAACGGTGCCTGAAGCAGAGAAAAAAGAGACGGCGGATGAAGACGAACTCGATTTTTCAGACATGGAAAAGTTGCTGGACGAGGAAAAAGCACCGGGGGACGAGGGTGAATCCGATAAAGCAACTGAAGATTTTGAGCTGGACCTCGATCTGGATATGTCAACAGAGGTTGAGACAGTGAAAGAAGGACTTGAAGCAGAAGTCGAGCAACAAGAAGCTGACGAGCTTGATATGTCCCATTTAGAGACCTTGCTTGTTAAAGAAGAATCCGCTCAGGAAACCGTCGAGGAGGAAACCGTCGAAGCGTTAAAACCGGAAACGGAATTCAAATCCGAAAAGGATGATATTGAAGAGCTCGATGAACTCGATTTGTCCGATCTTGAAGAGATTCTGGATTTGGAAGAATCAACGGATGAAGATGAGTCTGTCCCGGAGGATATGGAGCTCGAGTTGGATATGGATACAGAGCCCGAACTCGAAGAGGCACCGGCGGGTAAGGAGGACGAAGATCTTGAAACGGTTGATCTGTCGGAAATAGAAAAGATGCTCGAACTGGAAGAGACAGAGGATCAAGCGGAAGCTGAAGAAAAGGACCTTGAGTTTGAACTGCAGATGGAAGAAGCGGCTGACGAGCCGCCGCCCTCGCCCGGTGAAGATTCTTCAGACGTTGAAGTATATGAGCTCGACGAGGCCAAAGAAACTGCAGAGGCGCCTGAAGCTGTCGCGGCGGCCGGCGGAGTCGAGAGTGTAAAGACGGAATTTGAGTTTGAAGAGGAAGTTGAGGAAGAACCGGTTGAAGATGAATTTGCCGATGTACCGCTTGAAGTGGCTGAAGCGGCCACCGCACCAAAAAGACGCGCCAGCAAACCGTTGGTTTTCCTTCTGATTTTAGTACTACTCGGGGGAGGCTCTTACGGCACTTATGTTTTGCTCGATTATTTGAATATTCAAATTCCTTATGTCAGCGATTATTTTAAGCCCAAGGTCTCTGATCTGAAGGGAAATCTTAAAATAGATACCCTGGATATTAACAGCAAGTTTATTCTAAATATCAAGGCAGGCAAACTCTTTGTGATCACCGGCCGAGTTAAAAACGGATACCCGGATAATCGCAGTTTCATCAGCGTCACGGGGAAATTATTTACAAAAGGCAAAAAACTTGTGAAAACAGAGAATGTTTTTTGCGGGAATGTATTGTCTGACATCGAGCTGTCCAATATGGATTTTGGCGCCATACAGAAGCGGCTTTCAAATCGTTTCGGCGATAACAGATCCAACCTTCAGGTGCAACCCGGAAAAGAGCTTCCGTTTATGCTTGTATTTTCGAATCTTCCCGATAATCTGGAGGAATTTGCCATTGAAGCCGCGGGGTCGACTTCAGCCTCGACGTCGGGGTAACAGATGCAAACGCTTGGTATTGACTTGACTCGGCGAATCCGAGCTGTTAAAAATGCCGATTTTCAAATTTTAAAATACACCATGGCGATGTAGCTCAGATGGTCAGAGCATGCGGCTCATATCCGCAGTGTCCGGGGTTCAATTCCCTGCATCGCCACCAAAAAAGTAAAAGCCATAACTTCAAAAAGTTATGGCTTTTTTGATTTTTTTCGGGTTGCAGTCCGTTTACAAACTAGTGATAACTCATTATATTTAGTTTATAAATTAATGATGATCGGATGTGTGTCTCCTTAAACGGAAATCAGGTCGGATACGGAAACCAGCTCAAATAACGGATCGTTTTGATTGAGTTCGCATTTGAAATCATAAAGTGCAAACAAGGTGGAAAGGTGGGGATGACCGATGCCGATGGCTTCTCCGTGGTTTAAGGCATGTTGCTTTAAATGATTCAGCTGTCTGCGGACATCCATTAACTCAAGGGAATTGTCCAAAAAAACGTTTCTCGGCGCACTTTTCATGTTCAGCCGGCGGGCCAGCTTGTACGCCTGTGAATGACGGCTCGTTAAGCTGTCAACAAAAAAAAGATCCTTCTGTTTGATGATCTTCAGTGCTTCAACGACTTTATTGGAGCAGGACGTAAACCTTGATCCCATGTGGTTGTTCACACCCGATGCTTGGGGAATTAGCGAGATGTTTTCTTTGACGATTTCTTCGATTTCATCGTCTTTGTATGAAACATAAAGGGCTCCCGGTCCCGGATCAATATCATGATCGTACGGCTCCATGGGCTGATGCAACATGATTTCATGCCCTTTTCCATGTATTTCCCTGGCGAGAAGGGCTGAGTATTGCAATCTGGGTAGGACGGCAAATGTCATCGGCAAGTTCAGAGATAAAAATGCCTTGGCCCTGGAGATGCTGCTTCCGATATCGTCGATAATAAAAGCGATTTTGGGTTTTGGGGAAGAAGATCGGGGTTGTTGTCTCTTGGGTTCGGAAATGGGGTAAAAGCGCGTTTCTTGTGCCTTTGCTTCAGAGAAAATATTGAGCCCGAAAAAGGCTCCGGAAAGAAATGCAAAACCTTTTAAAAGGAAAAGCCTACGGCGGCGGAGTTGCTGTGTTTGATCGGGGTCCTTGTCCGTCATCTTATAGAGGAACATACAACCTGTTGAGATAAAGGTCAAGAAAAAACACAATATGTTGTGAATTAAATGTTGTTCGTTTGTGGAAAGCGATAAATAGAAAAATACGCGTATTAAGCCGGCAGGTCATACAACTTGACTTGACACTGAAAATTATTATGGGTATGAAATAATTTGGCGGTTTTAACAAATATATAGAAAAAATAGCATATTCGGTAATGATTCAAGGCTTTGAAAAAATCGTTGAAGAGCGGATTCTAACCGCTCAAAAAAAGGGTGACTTTGAAAACCTGGACGGATCCGGCAAACCGTTGAAACTTACTGATGATTATCATGTTCCTGAAGAGTTGCGTCTGGCCTTTAAAATTCTTAAAAATGCAGATTGTCTTCCTCCTGAAATCGAAGTGCAAAAAGAGATACGGCAGACCGAAGACCTACTGGCCGGCATGCAAGATACATCTGAAAAATATCGTTTATTGAAAAAGATAAATTTTTTGATCATGAAGTTAAATACCATTCGAGGCTCCTCTGTGATGCTTGAAATGCCCCAGTATTATATGGAAAAATTAGTGGATTGCATTGAAAAATCCAGAAGCCGAAAAGAGCCTCTCAAATAACCAACAACTTCAAGTGGGCGCTTTTGCTCAAAAGGGATAATATATTTCCGTTTGACGGAATTATGTTAAGACATTTATGAAAAAAGAAAAAGACAGCCAATATCTTAAAAGTGTCCTGATGGCCTATTTCATTCTTGTGCTCCATGTTATCTTAATGGCAGCCTTGGTCTTGATGGTCATTTTTTTCCGTGGCATTATCGATTACATGATATGGGTTTTTGTCGGTGGATTGATTGCCATTGTCATTTCCGGTTATCGTTTTTACAGCCGCATGAAAAGGGAGCAAAAGACCCTAAGGGAAATACTCGACACACCCCGGTTCAATGGAAGAAGCGTTGAGATCAGCTTTCTCGGAGGGCTTGCTTCTTTTAAAATCGGCAGTTCGAATCCGAATATACCCGTACTGGAGAGCCATACATCCGGTCGTCTTCCGCAGCTCGAAGACCCGGAGTCGGTTCGAAAAAAAGAGTTTTCCGAGCTTGTTGGGCTACTCGAGAAAGACCTCATTACCCTGGAAGAATATAACAAATTCAAAGAAGAAATTTTAAAATCCTAAAAAGCCGTATGGGGTAACATGTCGACGCCGGTAGTTTTCAAACAAAAAGGAAATCCATGAAAAAACTAACCATTGCATTATTGTCCGGTGGGATATCCTCTGAACGGGACGTTTCGATCGCCAGCGGAGACCAGGTCTATGAAGCCTTGGACCACAACAAGTACAATGTACTGCGGTATGATCCGAAAACCGACATTCAGCAACTGGTTACGGACGCGCCCAAAATTGATGCAGCCCTGATCATACTTCACGGACCGTTCGGCGAGGATGGTACCATTCAGGGATTGCTCGATCTTCTCGACATTCCCTATCAGGGGTCCGGTGTTCTCGGCAGCGCCTTGGGTATGAACAAGCTGGCTTCCAAACATCTCTATGAGAAAGCAGGCCTTCTCGTTCCGCCCTACATGGTGTTGGGTCAAAATGACGGGTTTGATGAGGATGCATGCACCCGAAGCCTGGGGCTCCCGTTGGTGGTCAAACCTGTGGGCAGTGGATCGAGTGTCGGAATATCTATCGTCAAATCAAAGGATTTGCTTAAAAACGCGGTTAAAGAAGCCTTTACGCAGGATGATAAGGTGTTGATAGAGGCGTATATCGACGGCATTGAACTCACCGGAGGCGTCATCGGTAATGATCAGTTGGAAGCCTTCCCTCTGATTGAAATCGTTCCGGACAAATCCTATGAGTTTTTCGATTACGCAGCCAAATATACAGCCGGCGCTACAAAGGAAATCTGCCCGGCCCGAATTAATGACGAAATGGCCGAAAAAGCACAGGAAATAGCCAAAACAGCGCATCAAGCGTTGTTTTGCAAAGGATACAGCAGAACCGATATGATTCTGAAAAATCAGGATATTTTTGTTCTTGAAACCAACACCATTCCCGGCATGACAGCCACCAGTCTATTGCCGCAAGCTGCCGGAAAAGCGGGGATTTCTTTCAGCCGGCTGCTGGATCGATTGATTGAACTGAGCATGGAAGATCGAAAAATAAGCAGGTGATTCGATGATCATCCGTAGCGCGGGGGATCTTAAAAAGCAGTATCAGGACTTGCGTTCCGGGGACACTTTTTTAGGAATTCTGACCTACAGACACATCAAAACATCGATTCTTATCGACCTTCTCGAACGGGGAATATCCTGCTTTCCTTCCCCGCTTTCCCAGGTTCTGAATCATTCCAAGGCGACCCAGGCCGTTATTTTAAAAGAATGGATGCTGCCTCACACGCAAGTGATCACCAGACGGGCCGATTTCATTGATACCATGAATACATATACCAGACTCGGCATCGCTCCGGTTGTCAGCAAAGAAGATCATCGGCACTGCGGCCACGGGATCAGAAAATGGGATACTATTGAAATTCTTTACAATTTCCTCGCTTTTTCCGATGCTTCTTATCCTTTTGTGATTCAGCCTTTTTTGGAAAATTTTACGGATGTGCGGGTGATTATCGCGGGCGATTATACGGAAGCTTACGTGAGGCACAATCCCAATAATTTTAGGATGAATATTGCCATGGGCGGCATGAATTATCCCCATGAAATGAGCGCGGATTTGTTGGGTTTTTGCCGCAGGATAATGGAGCGTGGCAAGTTTCCTTATGCGCATTTGGATATTCATATCACGGACGAGGGAACCTTTTATCTCTCGGAAATCGCTTTGAACGGTGGGACAAAGGGTGCAAAGATTCGCCAGGGGGAACTTAATCAAAAGAAAAATGAATTGCTGGAACGACTCGCAAACCAATAAGGGGGTATTTTTTGAAATCAGAAAAAACGGATGTAAAACCACCTGGCCGGTTGCCGGAAGTCGGCATTGTTATGGGAAGCGATTCCGATTTGGCTGTCATGGAAGAAACCGCTGCTGTTTTAAAACAATTTGAGATTCCCTATGAAATGACGGTGGCTTCGGCACACCGGAGTCCTGAAAGGGCTGCCAAATTTGCCGCTTCCGCACAGAAGCGCGGTATCAAAGTCATTATTGCTGGTGCCGGACATGCCGCCCATCTCGCAGGGAATCTCGCGGCATACACTTCGCTTCCGGTGATCGGGGTCCCGATAGATTCGTCCTGCCTTCAGGGACTGGACGCGCTACTTTCAACGGTTCAAATGCCTCCTGGGGTTCCCGTAGCCACAGTATCCATCGGCAAGTCGGGTGCAAGAAATGCAGGGATACTGGCCGTACAGATTCTTGCGCTTTCGAACCCGGAGCTATCACAAAGGCTTCAAACCTATAAAAAGGAGCTCGCAGAACAAGTTGATCAAAAGGCCAGAAAGCTCAAAGATCATTCACGTCGATTCGTTGCATCTTCGTCATAATCAAATCCTGATGGCTTCAGGGTTGATCCGCGGCGGCGGCGTGATCGTATTTCCGACCCAGTATCTTTATGGTCTGGGAGCGGATGCCATGAACCCACAGGCAGTGGACCGGATATTTGAAATAAAGGAAAGGACTCACAGGAAACCGATTCTGGTTCTCATCCAACGACAGGATGATCTATCAAGATTCGTCAGGCACGTTCCTTCCACGGCCGAATCCATCATGAATACCTTCTGGCCGGGTGCAGTGACGATCGTTTTTGAGGCCGCGGACGCCTTGCCGGCAAATCTCACTGCGGGCACCCATAAAATCGGCCTTCGAATGCCGCGTCACCCGGTTGCTTCGGCGCTTACCAAAGCCGTCGGAGGTCCTGTTACCGCCACGAGCGCCAATGTAGCGGGAGATTCAGGATGCTCGAGGGTGTCGGATATCGCCCGGGGTATCAGGGAGCAGGTGGATCTGATACTCGATGCCGGGGCGCTCAAAGGAGGTCTCGGATCAACGGTTGTCGATGTGACGGTCGATCCACCGAACATTATAAGAGAAGGCGCAGTCCCCTCAAAGGATATTCTTTCGGCAATTAGGATCCGGAAGGTGCGTTCATGATGAGTAAATACGATATGTTTCAGATCGATGACATCACCGATCAAGTTCTAACAAACTGTAATATTGCGGATTCTCGCCATGCCGGACTCTATTCCATTTGCGGATTGGCTTTGCGATTGCGGGATTTGTACAAGTGGGAAAACAGATTGGATCCCTGGATCGAAAATGACCCTTCCGAGGTGTTGAAATGGATCGGCGACAAAGAAGAAGCCTGGGAAAAACTGGCAGAAAAAGAATTCAGGGATATCCGCCTGATGGGATGCCGGTTCGATCCATTTGATGTCAAAGGGATCAACGAAATTCTGGAACCTTACGGCTTCATCTATGGCGGCGGTTATGCGCGAAGCCTTAAACCTTCTTTTTACTTGGCGGCGCTTGAAACCAAAAAAGAAATCAACCATATTACGGTGTTTATTCTCGGCAGGGAATTGGCCCGAGATCTCTTGACGATCCCGGCAATGTCGCAGGACAACTGCATTTATATTCGAAAGGAATCCGCCGGACTTTTCCTTTGGGATCAGATATTTTATGTTAAAAAATCAGGCCGCTATGCCTTACGGTTCGGTTTGAAGGCCTATGGGCTGAAAAATGGGACGCCTGAGGATTTACACCGTAATTTGCATCGAATCGCCGCCGATGAAATCGATACATATATTTATCATGAGTTGGGCGAACTCCGTGACACGGTTTTCGACCGTAATACATGGCATGAGATTATCGCTGCGTTTCCCCACACGCCCATTGAACTGTTAACCCGAACCATTAAAGATCTCTTGGCCGATACCGGAAAATACGGGACCCTGCCGCATATCGTCAGAGAGCGGAAAACAGCTTCCTTGGCATTTTATGTCGCATTTCTCGAAAGTTTTACCAAAGTATTATTCCCTCAGATCGGAGATGCTTTTCAAAATTTTACCCAAAACAACGACTGGAAATTGATAGAGAACGCAGTAACCCAGGGGTATCAAAGCGCTAAATCCCGCGCCGAAACGATCATCGGCATCTATCGGGCCGGGAGGGAGAAAGATGATATGGAATGGGTCAAAAATGAGATTGCAAAACGGTTTAAATCCTGTTTTCAGCGATAGTCAATATCCAGACGAAACATCGTATTGCAGCGAAGCGGAAATTACGATTTGTCGGAGAACCGAAAATATTTGCCTTAAAAAAACAAAATTTCCGTTTTAGATATTAAATAGTTATAATGATATCAGAAGAAGAAAAAGAACAAATCGCGAACTGGGGCCGGACGCTCAAAGAGGATATATTCATCCGGCTGGTTTTAACCGGGGACGAACGAAGCCGGACATTTCAAGATTTTTGTGAAACATTGGCACAAATTGTCCCAATGATAAACCTAAATAAAGAAAAAGACGAAGACACAAAATTTCCGGTCATTCGAATCGGCAATGTCGCTTACCAGGCGATTCCAATGGGTCGGGAGCTTGAACCCTTTCTGATGGCAATGTCCGGCAAAGGTGATGATATTCAAGATATTTCAACCTCGGTTCAAGACAAGCTTTTGCAGGTTCGAATTCCCGCGCAGCTAAAAATCTATATTATGCCCCATTGTCCGTTTTGTCCGGTCTTGGTAAAGCAGTTGCTTTTTCTTGCCGCGGCATGCAAAACCATAAAACTGATAATCATTGACGGCGCATTGTTTCCGGAAACCGCGGCATCCGACAAGATCCGTACGGCGCCGACGGTCTTGCTGGATGATCAATTTCACTGGTCAGGCACGGTTCAGATTGAAAATATCGTCGATATGGTTTTGAGCCGTGATCCTTCGAAACTCAGCGCTCCATCGTTGGAAGCCATGTTCGACGACGGCGGAGCCATTAAGGTGGCCGAAATGATGCTCGACACCGGAAAAATTTTCCCGGCATTTTTGGAACTATTGATTCATCAAAAATGGCCGGTTCGCCTGGCGGCCATGGTCGCATTTGAAACCATTGCTGAAAAAAATCGATCCCTGATCCGACATGCCATACCGTTTTTATGGAACTCTTTTTCCGAAGCAGAAGATACGGTGAAAGGAGATATCTTATATCTCTTCGGAATTTCAGGCGATACACAACTCATCCCAAAGCTCGAAACGGTATTAAATGGGGCCTATGCCGATGAGGTGAAGGAGGCGGCCGAAGAAGCATTAGAATCTCTTAAATAGGAAACAAAAATGATCAGAAAACCGAATCCGCTGCTCATTGAATTTCTGGATAAAAATATTCCCCTTCCGTCCATCGACTGGGAGACCGTGCCGCTGGGAGTGAATCCCATGGATGCCTGGGAGATGTACGATGAGACCGTGGAAGGATGGGTTCCCGTGTGGTTTCCTACCATCGACCGGAACAGCGGCAGATCCTATGGAGAGTTCGAGAGAGCCCAGCTATTCAATGACGACTTGGAAAGAATTTTAAAAGCCATGAATCGATGGCCGTTATGGGGCTCTCCCCAACAGAAAAAATACGCGGCGGCGTTTGCCTTGCTCCAATTATTTTGCGAGACTAAGGCACTTTGTACGTTGGTTTAACCTTTATTTATCCCTTATGATTCATATCGTATGATGCGCGAGATATATCTGGAATAATCTTTGAGTTCGGGTTGATACGCTGCATTTAAAAGAGACGACGAAATCAAAAAGTCTGCGGTAGAGCGATTACACGCCGTTGGGATATTGTATAAAACAGATATCCTCAATAGCGCTTTTACATCCACATCATGGGGCAACGGCTCCATGGGATCCCATAAAAATATTAATAAATCGATGTTTCCTTCTGCTATCATCGCGCCTAATTGTTGATCTCCTCCCAAAGGGCCTGATTTCAGTTTCGTTATTTCAAAATTTTTGGCAGCATCACTACTGAGTCTTTTCTTAATGGCTTCTTCAATAAATTTTCCGGTGGTACCCGTGGATATCAGTCTGTGATGTATGAGTATCTCATAATTCCATTCAGCCCATTCGATGATATCTTTTTTTCTATTATCGTGGGCTACCAAAGCGATACGCTTCATTTGTTCCATGATAGTAGTTCCTTTCAAAATCAGCGATTTTCTCTGTTTTGCAATAACCGAATCACCTTAAGAAGTTGTTTTAATTTCTTAACGTTACGACAAGATCGGAGATCATTTTGCTTTGTGATCTTTTTGACCAGTCCCTTAAGCCTTTCTTCGCCGCTGTTCAGTTTCAACGCTTCTTTCCTGACCCGTTCCTGGAGGGCTCTGACTTGACCGATCCCGGGCCCCGGGTCCCTGGGGTCCGTCATTTTCTTTTTAAATCCTAAAGATTCGAAATACTTCACCAGCTCCTCAAGTTCAGCGATAGACATGTCTGCCGAAGATTCGACGCCCCAATAGGCAATAACATCCCGATATTCGGCATCCGAAAGCGGTATGTCATCTTT
>JAJDND010000178.1 GCA_022340885.1 Desulfobacterales bacterium
GCAACGTTAGGGGCATCCCAGAGTTGCGCTTGCCAGGTCTGTATACTCCGCACCGTTTGGTTTCAATTCACTTTTGAATAATACAATTCTGTCGGCGATAAATGTCTCGGATTCAAAACTCCTGAAAGCCATCAAGGCATCAACAAATATTTTGCTGTTCATTTTTGTTTTGATACGACCGATGGTCAGGTGACCCTTAAAAGGTCGTTTCTCCGGAGAAAAAGCAATCCCCTTCAGATTTGAATCCAGTGTTTTTTGCAATCTTGAGAGAAGTTCGAGTTGCCCGGTGAGACCAACCCATAGAATGCGGGGACGCTTTACGCCCGGGAAGACACCGATACCTTTTGCCTGAAGGGATATAGGCGAACCCCCTTCAGCCGTTCTGGATATTACCCTGAAAATGCTATCCATATCAGCCGCTGGAACATCTCCCAGAAATTTTAAGGTCAGGTGAATGTTTTCAGGACGAATCCATCGAATGTCAACACCGTACGCTTTTAGATCTTGCTGAAGATCACGGATGTCGGAGATAATATTTTTCGGAATTTCAACGGCGATAAATGTTCGTATGGTATCGGGCATTAAAAATTTTTTGTTTATGATTGTTGATTGATTATCTCGGCAATGTGAACTGAGGTTCCCCAATCAAAAATTTACCGCTTGAAATCCATCTTTTCAGCATTTCAGCGATTTCACGCGCTCTAACGATGCTGGATAACGGAGATGTCGGTATTTCTTCGCCCCTGAATTTGATATGGCCGCTTTTTAATTCTGCATAACTGACTTGACCGTAGCTTTTCGAGATACCTTTGCCATAATCATGGCCATAATCGACAATTTGAGTGAACAGCTCTTTATCGGATACCGCGGTGTATTGGACAATTTCTTCGTTCAGTATGGGGATGGGAATACCCAGACCAACGGCAAGGGAGCATCCGTACCCTTGGATACTAACCCCCATCAGCCACTTTGGGCTCATTTTCTTGAGATCGCCCATCACCCACAGCGTCCCGGCCGGCGTATTGGGAAACCCACTTTTAGTTCTTTCCACCGACGGGTTATGTTGTGTGCCGTACCAAGTGACATATCCGACGCCTCCTCCGAGAAATATTCTGGTGCCGAGGCCGATGGTTTTGTAATAAGGATCATTTAAAAGCGGACTCAACTGCCCGGAAGAGCAATAATTTGCATTGGCGGCCTTGGGTTTCAACGCGCCCATGTATGTGTAGACGGTTTTATTGGTCAGGTTAACGGCACAGTTATAGTTCTGATACCCGTTTCTGGGATTGCAAAGCATGGCATTGGGGAGCTTTTTTAATACAATTTCCTTTTCAAAAAATCGGTTTGGATAGCAGTCCGTGCCATAGGCTTCGGCTTTTAAGTAGACTTTCTTTCCTGCGACCAGGTCTTGAATGACATGGCCGCCGCCGTAATTAAACTCACCCGGATAGACTTTGTTCAGCGGATCATCCTCACACGGCTGAGTTGCGCCGAGATAGCAATCTACCGCAGCGATGCCTGCATATGCCTGTACATTGTTCAGCCACACATTGGATGCCTTGATTCTCGGGACAGCGTGACCGAAATTGATGAACGCTCCCGACGAACACATCGGCGCAAAGGTGCCGGTCGTCACCACATCTACGTATCTGGCTGCTTCAAGCGGTCCTTTTTCTTTTACGATGCCGATGATTTCCTCAGCGGTCACAACCACTACCTTACCGGACCTGATCCTTTCATTGATCTGTTGATACGATTTACTTATCTGATGCTTTTTCATTACCTGCTGTTTGCCTCGCCGCATTAAAAAAATAAAACTCCCCGCTGTATGGCGGGGTATTGAAAAACAACCAATCGTAGCACCCGAAACAGATGCTAATTATAAGACATTATTCTTTTGATCTTGCTCGTGATATTATTTTTTATCCAGGCCGCATCCCACCATTCAACCGGATTCACGAAGGTGTTATGAACCAGCATGGCATAATGAAGATGGTCTCCTCCGGCAAGCCCGGTACTATCGGTGTGGCCGATAATCTCGCCCCTGGTGACCATTTGTCCTTCTTTGACATCAAATCCACTCAGATGCGAATAGGTACTGAACAAACCAAAGCCGTGGTCTATAACCACTGTGTTTCCGTAAATGCCGAGATACCCGGTAAAAACGACCTTTCCATTATTGGCGGCCGGTACCGGTGAGTGCGCCACCGAAGCAAGGTCGAGGCCCAGATGAACCTCTTCATCTATCACATGATGTTTATAGACATATCTTCTATGATCCGCAAAACTGGATTCTCTTGCCGAATTGGGAAACCTTAAAAATGAATTTTCCCAGTAAAGTTTCCCGGCTGAATTGCTGGTGATTTCTATCAGTTTTTTTGTATTCGACTCACGGAATTCGCGGTTAACCTTAAGAAACTTATCAACCAGCGGCGCTTTGGAATCCGGCGAAACTACGACGTTAAAATCCGGCATCTTCCAATTTAAAAACTTGTCTGAAATATGTATGGATACCTTTTTAAAAATTTTTTTTATAATGTAATATCGAAACCCTGCTTTGGCCTCGTTCCCGGCAAGATCAACTGCCTTGACAAACATTCTTGTGCCCGGTCCTTGCTTATAACTCAGTGCAAAAAATGCCATGAAGACATTTTTATGCTTAAAGTATCCCGAATACCCTGGGAAAAAGTCCTCCCCTACGACAACGCCGCTGTTATCGCAAGGCTCGGATAGTTTGTAAATAACCACACCGCTTCCGCCTTGACTGACATTGTGTATTTTGCTGAGAACATTCACATTCGGCGGCTTTGTATCAATGATGACCTCTTTTTCCAAATATGTTCTGTTCCCGCGCATCCAATTCCGCCAGGAATAATCGGTGGCAACCATCCGAAGCATCGCCTTACCGTCCGTCACTCCCAGGCTCTCTGGTTCGATGCTTATATTAAAGGATGTCTTTAAATCTTTTCCCCCTCTGAAGATGCCGGCCGAGGGCAGATCTTTTTTTAACAGAACCTTTTCAGTGCCGTCTTTGACAAGGCCGATCCATATTTTTCGAACACCGCTTTTCGGATCGGATACGGTAACGGAAAGCGACTGGACCTTACCGATATACGGAGATGGTTCCTCAATGACAATGGACGGTTTATTGCCTTCGAATTTGACGGCAACAATCCACACCACTGGTATGAGAACAATCAGACAAATTATCAAAAATACTTTTGAACTTAAAACTTTATTGACAGTTTTCAATGGGTTAAATTCATCCTTTCTTTTTTTAACTGTCTGTTAATAACAATAAAAAAGATTGTAATCAAGGGCTCTTTTCCATTTTTTCGTTTCTTGACTTTTTTCAGCATGCGCGATAGATATGAAAACGCCGGATATCAGAGACCAAAAGTCGGGAATCAGAAAAATAGGAAAGAGAAATTAGGGAGCTGAGGCAGGCGGTCAGGGGTCTTTAGCGGGTTTTCCGGCCTGCCGAAGTCGGAAGCCGGAAAAATACAGTCAGGTTCAAAACTAGGGATTTATAATGACGGGCAATATCGTTAAGGCAGGCAATGTCTCCATCGGACAAGCATCGGATCTGGTATTGATCTCAGGTCCATGTGTCATCGAAAATTATGAAATGACCTATAACATTGCTTCGTTTTTGAAAGAGTTGACCGATCAATTGAATATCCCTTTCATTTTCAAGGCTTCCTACGATAAAGCCAACCGTACTTCCATTCATTCCTTTAGAGGGCCCGGATTAACGGAAGGGCTTAAAATCTTAGGACAGATCAAATCGGAACTCGGCCTTGTGATTCTTTCGGATGTCCACCAGGTCACTGAAATTGTCGATGCAGCCCAGGTACTGGATATCATACAGATTCCCGCTTTTTTATGCCGACAAACCGATCTGATAGTAGAAATCGCCAAAACAGGAAAACCCTTGAATATTAAAAAAGGACAATTCCTCGCGCCATGGGATATTATCAATGTCGTGGAAAAAGTAATCTCTGCAGGAAATCGCCAGATCCTGATCACGGAACGGGGAACAATGTTCGGCTATAACAATCTCGTGGTGGATTTCCGCGGGATTAAAATCATGCAGGATTCGGGCTGGCCGGTGATCTTTGATGCAACGCACAGCATTCAACTTCCCGGCGGTGCCGGCAACAGTTCCGGAGGGCAGCGCGAATTTGCATCGACCCTGGCCAATGCGGCGGTTGCTGCCGGCGCAAATGGCGTGTTTATGGAAGTTCATCCCGACCCCGACAAGGCGCTGAGCGACGGACCGAATTCGTTAAGACTTGACGACCTGTATGACCTGCTTTCCCGGCTCAAAGCCATCCGAGCGTCGCTGTTGGATTGATCCGGCATTGCTCTGGGCAGAAGCCGAATGTGCATTTAGGTTAAAGTTTATCCGTTATGCTTTCGATATTCTAATTATAAATCGCAGATGGTTTCAGATCGGTTAAAAAACATAAAGCTTCTTCTTCTGGATGTTGACGGTGTTCTTACCGACGGCGGCATCATTTATAGCGACAACGGTTCGGAAACAAAGATTTTTAATGTTAAAGACGGTCTCGGTATAAGACTTCTTATGGAGGTGGGTATTTGTCTGGGCATCATTACCGGCAGACGCTCAAACGCCCTCTCCAAACGATGCAAAGAATTAGGCATCGATCTTATCTACGACGGCGTCGCCAATAAGGCCGACGCACTCAACCGGATGCTGGAACGAACCGGTTTTTCAGTCGAAGAAGTGGCCTTTATCGGTGATGACTTGCCGGATCTTGCCTTGATGAGACGCACAGGATTCTCAATCGCTGTTGCAGATGCACATGTTACCCTTCGTGAAAACGCCGATATGATCACTTCGGCAAAGGGCGGTCGCGGCGCAGTGAGAGAAGTTTGTGAAGCGATATTAAAAGCCAAAGGGCTTTGGGAAAGCATTTTAGGACGTTTTTCGGTATGAAATTGAAAAAGAATACACATCGAAAAAAGTTAAATATATTATTTATTTCCATTATTCTCCTTGTATTCGGCATAATCTTAACGGTGTTTTTTAAATATCGCAACGGCATTGAAATAAGCGACAGAACCGGAGCTGTTATTCCGGACAAAGCCAATATTTCCATCGGCCGGGCGCATCAGACCGCAACACGAAACGGAATAAAGGAGTGGAGTCTCGATGCCGCATCAGCAGATTATATGACGGAAAAGAACCAGGCGGTTTTTAAGGATCTTTCTCTAACATTTTTCCTTAAGGATCGCACCAAAGTGTATGTCACAGCCGACCGCGGGCTTTTGAAAACAGATTCCAACGACATGGAAATATCCAATAATGTTGTCGTAAAATATAGCCGGTACAAATTAAGGTGTGAAAGTTTGTATTACGAGCATAAAAAGCGAATCATTGTTGCAAACGTTCCGGTGAATATTACCGGAGATTCATTTCAGCTCGTTGCAGACGCCATGTCACTCAATTTAAACACCAACAGGACTTTGTTTGAAGGAAAAGTAAAAGGAACCTTTCGTGGCGGAATATCACTTTAATAAAAGTTATTTCAGGCTGTTAAGATATTGGGCCACGATTTTTTCTCTGGCTTTATGCACGACGGTCCATTTTGCATATGCACAGGACACGCAACAAAATCAAAAGAAAATTGACACTGAAAAAAACGACGTCATCCATGTAACATCGGACAAACTGATTTCGTACAACAAGGCCGGTTATGCCGAATTTATCGGGAATGTAAGAGCGACACAAAAGAACACCGTCATCACGGCCGACAGCCTCAAAGTTATTTTTAAAAAAAACATTGCCGACAAAGGACCTCTTGCTGTAAATGAAGGAACGATTCATGAAATCATCGCCAAGGGGAACGTTAAAATAAAAATCGACAACAGGGTTGCAGTAACGCAGCAAGCCGTATACAATACAGCCACAATGGTGCTTGTGTTGACAGGAGAGGGTTCAAAAATCACCAGCGGAAAAGATTCAATCTCCGGAGAAAAAATAACCTTTTACAGAGCAGATGGTCGTGTAAATGTCGAAAGCGGGAATAAAAATCGCGTGGAAGCAGTATTCTATTCCGGGCAACGGGAAAAAAAGTAATTGGCAACATTGTCTCTTGAAAATCTTGTCAAAATATATAACGGCAAGCAAGTGGTCAGTGCCGTTAATATGGAGATTAAAAACGGCCAGGTCGTCGGCCTTCTCGGGCCAAACGGCGCAGGCAAAACCACAACCTTTTATATGACTGTTGGAATGATAAAGCCGGACCAGGGACATGTATTTCTCGATGATGAGGATATCACGAATTTTCCGATGTACCTCAGGGCTCGTAAGGGTGTCGGCTATCTTCCCCAGGAGACCTCGGTATTTAAAAAATTAACGGTAAAACAAAATATCATGGCGATTCTTGAAATGGTTTCCACCTCAAAATCCATTCGGGAAAAACAGGCAGATATGCTGCTCGATGAACTTGGCATAAAACATCTCAAAAACCAAAAGGCCCATTTTCTTTCAGGAGGAGAACGGCGGCGCTTGGAAATAACACGCGCATTGGCGACGAATCCGTCATTTATTTTACTGGATGAACCCTTTGCAGGAATAGACCCTTTGGCGGTTATCGATATCAAAAACATTATTATCCATCTTAAACAAAGAGGTATCGGTATTCTTATTTCCGATCATAATGTTAGAGAAACACTTGAAGTCTGTGACAAAGCTTATATACTAAGTGATGGAAAAATTATCGAATCCGGCAAACCTGAGCAAATTGTAAACAGCGAAACCGCCCGGCGGATATATTTGGGAGACGAGTTTAAATTATAAAATGGCCCTCGAACTCAGACAACAGCTGAAACTCACTCAGCAACTCATCATGACGCCCCAGCTTCAGATGGCGATCAAACTTTTGCAGCTATCAAGACTGGAGCTGTTGAATACCATACGAAACGAGCTTGAAGAAAACCCGACCTTGGAGGAGGAAATTCACGAGGCAACGGTTGAGGATTCCGCCGCTGATCCGGCTGAAAGCGTCATTTCTGCGGAATCCGACAAAACTAAAGAAGTCACGATAGAAGAAAATATTCCCGATGACATCGACTGGAACAACTATATTAATGAATACAGCTCATCCGGCAGAACCCATTTCGAAGCCGAAAGAAGAGAATCTCCAAATTTCGAATCATTTATCGCACAAAAGGAATCTTTGCGGGAACATCTGCTTTGGCAACTATTGATGACATCTCCCACAGAGGAAGAAGAGAGGATTGGGAGCCTTATCGTCGGTAATTTAAATGACGACGGGTACTTAGATTCCTCTGTCGAGGATCTTGCCGCCATGAGTGGATCTAATGTCGAAGCGACCGAGAAAATATTATCCTTAATGCAGACTTTCGATCCTGTGGGTGTTTGTGCAAGAAATCTCGGAGAATGCCTGCTGATACAGGCGAAACATTTTGGTCTTGACGATACCATCGTAACCCGAATTATCGAAAATCATCTCCATCATCTCGAAAATAAAAATTACAGAGCCATCGCAAAATCTTTGAAAGCAAATATAGAAGATGTTATCGCCGCCATACAAATCATTAAGGGTTTGGAACCAAGGCCGGGCAGGCAATTCGTAGAAGAGGAACCCCAATACATCAATCCCGATGTATTCGTATATAAATTAGAGGATGAATTTGTAATATTGGTCAACGACGACGGGATGCCGAAATTGCACGTCAACAATTTTTATAAGAATGCCTTCAAGGAGGATGGAAATTTTTCCGACGATGCAAAAGAATACATACAGGAAAAGATGCGGTCCGCCACATGGCTCATCCGGAGTATCCATCAACGCCAAAAAACGATTTACAGAGTGATGGAAAGTATACTCAAGTTTCAGCGAGGTTTCTTTGAAAAGGGCATTGCATTCCTTAGGCCCATGGTGTTGAGAGATGTCGCTGAAGATATAGGAATGCATGAATCGACCATAAGCAGGGTAACAACCAATAAGTATGTCCATACGCCGCGAGGTATTTTCGAATTGAAATATTTCTTCAACAGTTCCATTCAACGCGTCCAGGGCGAAGCCGTGGCCTCTGCCAGCGTTCAGGAAAAAATCAGACAAATCATCGAAAGCGAAAATCCGAAAAAACCTTACAGCGATGATAAAATTTCTAAAATTTTAAAAGAATCAAACATCAGCATTGCACGCAGAACCGTTGCCAAATATCGTGAAATGATGAAAGTGTTGCCGTCGAACAAACGCAAAGAATTTTAGGGAGGTTTTAAGTATGCAAACGTCCGTTACCTTTAAAAATCTCGATCCCTCTGAAAACTTAAAGGCATATGTCGGAGAAAAACTTGATCGTTTTGATAAGTATCTTTACAACCCCGCCGAAGCAAGTGTTGTTCTCTCGGTCGAAAAGTTTCGGCACATGGCAGAAATTAATATTATTGGAGACAGACTTAATATTTACGGCAAAGAAGTGACGGATGACATGTACTCTGCCATCGATATCGCCTTGGACAAACTCGAAAAACAGATTAAGAAAAACAAGCAGAAAATCAGAAAACACAGGGTCGGACAAAAGCCCAATTCAAAAGAAAATATTGGAGAGGACACTCGATTCGGAGAAGATGACCCGTCCCACCATATTCTTGTTAAAAATATCGAATATAAACCTATGGATGTTGAAGAAGCAGTGATGCAGATGGGTCTTGTAAACGATAATTTTCTTGTGTTTACAGATGCCAGAACCAACCAGGTCAATGTTCTTTATCGGCGCAAAGACGGCAACTACGGTTTGATTCAGCCCAGCAGCTGATATGGTGAAAATAAAATGAAAATTCTTGATGCATTACCCAGGGAAGCAATTATTGTCGATTTGAAAGCGATCGACAAAAAAGGCGTCCTTGAGGAGCTGGTTGTTCCTATCGCCAAAATTGCCGGCATAGAACGCGAAGAACTAGTGAAGGTGCTTATGGAGAGAGAGCGGCTCGGCAGCACCGGAATCGGGGAAGGCATCGGAATCCCGCACGGCAAAATCAGGGGACTTGAATCCTTAATCCTCGGTTTCGGACGAAGTCAAAAAGGGGTTGACTTCGATTCCATGGACGGGATGCCCGCTCACATATTTTTCCTTTTGATAACACCGGAAAATTCAACGGGGCTTCATTTGAAACTGCTTGCTCGAATCTCGAGAATTTTAAAAAATGACCCTTTTAAAGAAAAACTGTTGCATGCAACAAGCCGAGATGAAATCTATTCAATTATTAAAGAAGAGGAGGAAGAAGAAGAATAATCCGTGTTCTTGAACAAAAGTGAAAGAGCTGATCATATTCATTATTACAGGGCTTTCCGGTTCAGGGAAGAGTAGCGCAATCGATGCATTGGAAGATGCAGGGTTCTATAGTGTCGATAACATGCCGGTGGCGCTTCTCCCCAAATTTGTGGAGCTGCCGATTGAAAGCAACTCGGAAATCGCAGGCTTGGCATTTGTCATGGATTTGCGGGAAAGAAGCTTTCTAAACTCGTACCCGTCAATCTTTGAAACTTTGAAGGAAAAAGGATATCAATTTAAGATCCTTTTTCTCGAAGCCGATGAAGACACATTGGTGAAGCGCTATAGCCAAACCCGGAGGCATCATCCCCTCGCCCAGGGAAAGAGCCTTTTAGAGGGAATTCGTATAGAAAAGGAACGGTTAAAACATCTTAAATCCGCAGCCGACGAAATTATCGATACTTCCCGTTATAATATCCACGAACTGAAGTCCGTTATCCAAAATATCGCTCAACAGAGCAAAGATTCCGCTCCAATGAGCATCAACATCTTGTCATTCGGATTTAAATACGGCGTCCCCCATGATGCCAGCCTCATTATGGATGTTCGCTTTATGTTAAATCCGCATTTTATACCGGAACTCAAAGCGCTGGACGGAAAAGACGAAGAAGTTAAAGATTTTGTCTTAAACAACGACAACACCCGAATATTTTTAAATAAATTTACTGATCTACTTGATTATTTAATCCCTTTGTACGAAAAAGAGGGAAAAGCGTATTTAACCATTGCAATTGGCTGTACCGGAGGCAGACATCGCTCTGTAGCCGTTGCTGAATCCTTATTCAAACATCTTATAAAACAAGGCAGTAAAATCATCATTACACATCGAGATATTGATCTGTAAAAGGGACCTTTGAAAAATGCTCACTTTTGCTTGAGTTCAAGAAAGGCGAAAATTTTAACCGTAAGAATACATTGAGTATTTTGAGGATTAAAATTTGAGCCTGACGCAGGAATCGGGCAAAAAGGGGCGTTTTGCAAAGGTCCCTAAAAGGAGTCTTATGATTGGAATCGTAATTGTAACACACAGTCAGCTTGGTGATGCACTTATTGATGCCGCCGAGTTCATTTTGGGGAGCCGACCTGACACAATGGTATCCGTTTCTATAAATATAAAAGAAAACGTCGATAAACTGCGCAAAAAAATTTCTGAAGGCATAAAAAAGGTTGACCATAACAAAGGGGTTCTTATCTTAACTGATATGTTCGGAGGAACGCCTTCCAATTTGAGTTATTCATTCCTCGAAGAAGGTCGCGTAGAAGTCATATCTGGTGTGAATCTCCCCATTTTGATCAAGGCCGCCGATATTCAAAACAAAGAGATGGATCTTTGTGAAGTCGCCGAACATCTTGAAGCTTACGGGAAAAAAAGCATTTCGCTTGCCAGTGGAATTTTAAAAGGAAACAAAAGAGAATAGCCGTTAAAACGGAGGTGGTACAATGAGTGTAAAAATAGCCATAAATGGTTTTGGGAGAATAGGACGCCTTGTCTTCAGAGCATTGATGAATCATCCCGAGCTTGACATCGTAGCGGTTAATGACCTTATGAATTCAGCGACGATGGCTCATCTTCTATCTTATGATTCTGTTCACGGAAAGTTGGGAATGGAAGTTGTTGCAAATGACGATTCCATAACAGTCGGCGGAAAATCAGTGGCCGTAACCGCAGTAAAAGATCCCGCCGCTCTTGCCTGGAAAGACTTCAATGTCGATATTGTTGCGGAATGTACCGGTCTCTTCAGAGATTATGAAAATGCATCCAAACACCTTGCCGCCGGAGCCCGAAAAGTGATCATATCGGCGCCGGCTCAAAATCCGGATATTACCATTGTCATGGGGGTCAACTCAAATCAATACGACCCCAGAGGTCACCATATTATTTCAAACGCCTCCTGCACAACCAACTGTCTCGCACCGATCGCCAAAGTTCTTTTGGAAAATTTCGGCATCAAAACCGGCTTGATGACCACCATTCATTCTTATACCGGCGACCAGCGCCTGCTCGACTTCCCTCACAAAGATTTGCGGAGGGCCAGAGCGGCCGCTATGAACATGATTCCGACAACGACCGGAGCGGCCAAAGCCGTAGCCCTGGTACTGCCGGAACTTTCGGGGAAACTCAATGGCCTTGCCATTCGTGTTCCAACGCCGAATGTGTCAATTGTCGACTTTGTCGCAACCTTGGAAAAGACAGGGGTTACCGTCACAGACGTAAACTCGGCGTTAAAAGATGCCTCGGAAAGTTCGCTTAAGGGAATTTTAGGATTTAGCGATCTTCCGCTGGTATCCTCAGACTACAACGGATCAACCTTGTCTTCGATCGTGGACGGACAGACCACCTATGCCGTCGACAATATGGTCAAGGTTTTGTCATGGTATGATAATGAGACCGGATATTCAAACCGAATGGTGGATCTAGCGGCAATGATCGCGGCACAACTTTAAAGAAAATTTTCGATTTGGAGATAAGCCGATGGACAATCGCAGACCTTTGATTGCCGGGAACTGGAAAATGTTCAAAACCTGTTCGGAGGCCGTTGAAACCGCTGAACATCTGGTCAAACTCGTTTCGGCTTGCGCCGATGTCGATATCATGATTGCGCCTCCCTTTACCGCACTTGCCCAAGTATCGGAAGTCGTAAAGGGAACGTGTATATCACTTGGGGCACAGAATCTTTTTTGGGAGACTGAAGGCGCTTATACCGGTGAGATATCGCCGGCCATGCTTGTTTCATCCGGCTGCCGCTATGTTATCATCGGCCATTCGGAACGGCGTCAATATTTTGGAGAAACCGACGAATCCGTGAACCGTAAAATCCGGTCCGCCGTCAGCAGCGGTTTGGTGCCGGTGGTATGTGTGGGAGAATCTGAAAAACAACGGGAATTAAAAGAAACCTTTTCAGTCCTTGACAAACAGGTTAAAAAAGGGTTAGACAACTTTTCCCCCGGCGACCTGAATACGCTGGTTATGGCGTATGAACCCATATGGGCCATCGGAACCGGTAAGACAGCCAGCGCAGAACAGGCCCAGGAGGTTCACGAATATTTACGCGCGATGATTGAAAAAAAATTCGGGAATAGTCTTGCCAAATCCATGAGAATCCTATATGGAGGTAGCGTTAAACCCGATAATATAGCAGAATTGATGTCAATGGCCGATGTCGACGGCGCCCTGGTGGGCGGCGCCAGTCTCGATCCGCTGACATTCAGCAAAATCGTTCAATTTTAAAATTTGACGCAACAAAAAATAGAGACCTTTGAAAAGTGTTCATTTTTGTTCAAGTTCAAGGAAGGTGAAAATTTTAACCACAGGAATACAATGAGTATTTTTAGGATTAAAATTTGAGCCTGACGCAGAAGTTGGGCAAAAAGGAGTGTTTTACAAAGGTCTCAAACACAACCATTATGTCGACATTTTTAATCATCATACACGTTATCGTATCTATTGCCCTTATTATGATCATCCTGCTTCAGACCGGAAAAGGAGCGGATATGGGCGCGGCTTTCGGCGGAGGCGCCAGCCAGACGCTTTTCGGCAGTACCGGATCCTCTACGTTTCTGGGGAAATTGACAACAGTGGCCGCGGTTGTATTTATGTTGACTTCCCTTGTACTTGCCTACATGTCAGGCCATCGTACGCCAAGTTCCATAATGATGAATCAAAAGCCGCCAATAGAACAGAAAGCGGTCCCGACTGCACCGCCAGCGACACCGGAGAAAACCCCTCAACCGAATCCGGAAGCTTCACAGCCTGCAAAACCGGCTCATACAAAATAAAGATATTGATAACACGCTGTATGCATTTTGTAACTGACATTGCATGTGCCGAAGTGGTGGAACTTGGTAGACACGCTATCTTGAGGGGGTAGTGGGGAGACCCGTGCCGGTTCAAGTCCGGCCTTCGGCACCAA
>JAJDND010000183.1 GCA_022340885.1 Desulfobacterales bacterium
CCGGATTTGAGAACGACCAGCGGTTTTTGAAGTTTTTTTACGGCCTCGATAAACTGGCGGGGGCGTTTTATACCTTCGATGTAAGCGGCAATGACCTCGGTGTTTTCATTCTGATTGAAATAAGCGATAAGGTCCGCTTCATCCACATCCGCCCGGTTTCCCATGCTCACAAAACCAGAGGTGCCCAATTTATCTTGGGCCAACCAGTCCATCATGGCAGCGCCCACGGTGCCGCTTTGGGAAATCAGCGCTATCTTTCCCCGGCCGGTCAAAAGGGGCCAGGATGCGCACATAAAATGATGGGGGTTGTTGACCCCCTGGCAGTTGGGTCCTATAATACGAACGCCGTATTTTTGTGCGGCTTCGATCACCTGGTTTTGAAGAACTTCACCGTCATCACCGGCCTCGCTGAAACCGCCGGTAATGATCACGGCGCCCTTGATGCCGGCTTCACCGCATTCTTGAACCGCCTGGGGTACAAACCGGGCGGGAATAATAATCACCGCCAGGTCCGGTGCTTCCGGAATATCTTTAACGCTTTTGTGGCAGGAAAGATCGAGGATAACGTCGGCCTTTGGATTAATCGGATAAACAGGTCCTTTAAAACCGCCGTCAAGGATGTTTTTCAGAATTTCGTAGCCGAGTTTATCCGGGCTGGTCGAAGCGCCGATTACAGCCAAACTTTTGGGTTTGAGAAATGCGTCCAATGGGCGTATCTGATCCGGCGCCGTCATGGTCCAACCCTCCTTTGGGATGAAATGAATTTCTATGCTTTTTTCCCCGCCTTTTTTGCGACTTGGCTGTTGAATTTTTCAGCGTTGATGATGTAACGAAAATGTGTGGCCTCACCGATCTTGTCGACTTCGTCAAAGCCTTCCACTTCAAAGGCCAGTTTGGGGCCGTCAACTTTAATTAACTTTGCGCTGTAATGCACCTTCATTCCCAAGGGCGTTGCCGCCATGTGTTTGAATGTCATACCGGTACCCACGGTCTGCTCGCCGTCCTTGAGAAACGGAAGAACCATGTCTGCGCAAACTTCCTCGATATGTCCCACCATGGCTCTCGTGGCATAAACGTTCGGAACATGGGGATAGACTTTTTGGGCGGACATGTCTTCGGTGGTTTCTCGTTCCATTTTATGGGTAATACCCGGTTTAAGTTCCTGAGTCATCGGTTAACCTCCATTTTCAAAGGTCTCGCTTTAATGCACTTCATGGGCATCATTTGCCGGCGAACCATCGTTTTTTTATCGCTGGAGCCGAAGGGAAATCACTTTATAAATGATATTACAAATCAATGGATTAAGTCAATAAACATTTTATCTTCAGCCATTTGATTTTATAGAGGATGCAGGCGTTCACCACCGTCTTTGTGTCGTTAGCCCTATGGAATTTCAATACCGGATTCCGCAACAATCCCGAAAAGGGTTTCCCGAAGATGGGGGTGTCCCAGCAGTTGATCCCCGGTCCCGGAAAGGGTAATTTTCCCTTCTTCGATGAGAAATGCTTTGGTCGCCACCCGCAAAATCCGACGAACATGCTGGCCTGCCAGAAAGAGCGTAATGCCGTGACGTCGAATTCGCTTCAGGGTGTCGCACAGCCGGTTGACATCTTTTGGGGCCAGACCCAGAAAGGGATCGTCTAAAAGGAGTAGCTTCGGGCCGCTCATCAGACCTCTGGCAATGGTCAGCATTCTTTTCTGGCCGCCGCTTAAGGTTCCGGCCGTTTTTCGCTGATTATCGGCCAGTGCCGGAAAAATTTCGAACACGAAGGAAAGCCGCTCCTTTTTTTGTTCTCTGGCAACGTAAGCCCCGACGTCAAGGTTTTCCATCACACTCATAAAAGGAAAAACATTCATTCCTTCCGGTACATAGACAAGCCCCCGGCGCACGATTTCGTGGATGGGCAGCGATTGTATCATTTCATGCTGATAATGAATGACACCTTCAATGGGGCGAAGAATTCCGGCAACGGCCTTCATTAAAGTGGTTTTTCCGGATCCGTTGGGTCCGACAACGGATATAATCTGATTGGCGCATATGGTTAGATTGATCTTTTTCAGCGCCGGAATGCCGTCGTATTGAACAGTTACGTTACAAATCTTTAACAGTGGCTTCAGAATCTCCATGGTTCACCTTTAATCTCTTTCGCTTTCATGCCGCAGCCCCAGGTATGCCCGGAGAACCTCCGGGTTTCTCATGACCACATGGGGAGGACCTTCTGCGATTTTCTCTCCGTGGTCAAGTGCCAGCAACCGGTCTGAGACCTTTAAACTCAAGTTTAAAAAATGGTCGATGATAAGAAGCGTAACGCCTCTTTTTCGAACTCTGTTGATCAGTTCTACGGCCTGTTTGACCAACACCGGGCTGAAACCCGCCGCCACTTCATCCAAAAGGAGGAGCTTGGGGCGAGTCGCCAGCGCCCTGGCCAAATCGAGGCGCCGCTGCTCACTGAGCGTCAGCCGGCCGGCGGGCGCGTCGGCTTTGTGGGCGATGCCGACGATATCCAAAAGCTCTTTTGCCGCTTGTTTGTTTTCCGGCCGGCTGTGAAGAGAAGATCTTTTTCCGAAAACATGTCCGACCATGACATTTTGCAAAACGCTCATTCCGGGAAACGGGCGCGAAGATTGAAATGTTCTGCTGATGCCCAGGCGACAGATCGCATGGGGTTTAAGATGTGTAATATCGATGTCTTTGAATAAAATGTTGCCGCTGCTGGGCTTGTACCGGCCCGAGATCAAATTGAACAGCGTGGTTTTACCGGCGCCGTTTGGGCCCACCAAACCGACGATCTCTCCTTCGCCGACAGAAAAATCAATATCGGTCAGGGCGCAAAAATGATTAAACGTCTTATTCAATGATTTTAACCTTAGCAGTATCATGATGCGTTTCGCAATCTTCCCCAAAATCCGTTGGGCATAAAAAGCATGGCCAGAATCAACACCGCTCCGTAAAGGAATTCGTGGCCCGCCGGAAGAAGGGGATGAAAAACAAACTGATCCATTGGATAAAGGACCATGGCCGCCACAGCGGGCCCGAGAATCGTTAACCGTCCCCCGCAAATGGCAAAGATCATGGGAACGGCGGAAAAATGAAGTCCGTAGACCAGTCCGGGCTCGATATAACGGACAAGATGAGCATAACATGCGCCGCACACACCGGTAAAAAAGGCGCTCATTAAAAGAGACAGCAATCGATATCCATTGACATGGATGCCGACGGCTTCCGCGGCAATCTCTTCTTCCCGAATCGCCTGCAATGCCAGACCGATGTTGGATTGATGCACAAAGGCGACCAGACCCAGGAGTATCATAAAATAAGCAAATATAAGATAGTATGAAACAACGATGCTGGATCCGAAATCGACATGGAACCCGTGGATGCGAATTGACGGAAGGCCGGATATGCCGACCAGCCCGAGGGATCCCCGGGTCAATGAATCCCAATTATCCGTTATCACCCAGGGGATTTCGACAAAAGCGAGGGTCGCCAGGGCAAAATAAGCGCCTCTTAAACGCAGGCAAATCAATCCCATGATCAGCCCCAATCCCGTTGCGATCAAACCGGCCAATGGAATGGTGGCCCAGGGCGACAAGCCCAGATCGAGGCCAAGCAAGGCAGAGGCATAGGCGCCGGCCCCAAAAAACGCTGCATGGCCTAAGGAAATGGAACCGCTGGCGCCTAAGAGGTCCCACGCCAGGGCCAAAGCGGCCAGCAGCAAAGCATGGGTAAAGACCTGAAGGATATAATGGTTGGACTGAACCAGTAAAGGCAGTGCGAAAAACAACATAAATCCCAGAAAAAGACCGATCCAATGAGTCTTAGATTTATTGAGCCTGTTTTTTGCAGTCAGAAAATTCATCGTTTTTTTATCGTTCTCCATGGCCCAGGATGCCGTGCGGTCTGAAATACAAGAGCGCAAGCAGCAAAACGGCACTCACCATTTCACGCCAGCTGACGCCAAAAAAAACCACGGTAAAAGATTCTGCCAAACCCAAAATCCATCCGGCAAGGATGATGCCGCTGAGACGACCGACACCGGCGAAAATGGTAATGGTGACGGCCACCAGGGTGGCCTCTTGACCGGAGGACGGATACAGGTAATGAATGCAGCCGTATAGCGGACCGGCCAGCCCGATCAGGAGGGCGCCGATGCAAAAAGCAAGTGTGCCCATGGCCGAGACGTTGATGCCTGCCATGGCTGCGGCATCTTTATCCTGGATAGTGGCCCTCATGGCTTTGCCCAGATAAGTCCGATACATCAGCATGTAAAGCAAGAAAAGGATGATCAGGGATGAACCCAGCAGCGTGATCTGGGTGTAGCTGATATAAAGTCCGGGAAGGTGAAATCCACGGCTCAAAACCGGAATTCGTATCAGCCGGTAATTGCCGGAAAAGAGGAAAAGCATGCTGTTCTGAATAACGACGGCCACACCGAAACTGAGCACAATGGAGTTCAGCGCCAGCGGCTCATGCAAACGGGCGAAAAGGCGCTCAAGTCCCAGGCAGATCACAAGTGAGACCAGAACGGCAGCCGGAAATGTCAGAATAAAAGGAAATGCCCACATTTTCCAAAGCCAGTATGACACGTAGCCGGCCAGCACCACCAATTCACCATGGGCCAGATTGAAGTTACGGGTCACCCCGAAAATCAATGCAAAACCCAAAGCGACGAGGGTATAAAAGGAACCCAACGAGAGGCTGGAAACAAAAATCATTGACCACATGGGTTAGTTTCTCTGCTCCCAAGAAGGCATCGGAAAGATGTCGCGCCCTGAAGCGCGATCCGGCGGGTAGACAACAACGAGCTTTCTTTTTTGAATCTGTACGACCACGTGGCGATAATGTGTCGGATCGCCGTTGGAATCGAAGGATAGATGCTCCATGGGAAGCGTCACATCCAGTTTGGTCAGCGCTTGCCGTATATTTTCGCCGTTTAAGGCCTCACGGTTATCTAACACTTTTTGTATCGCTGCAATAATCGCCCTGGCAGATGTGTATCCGTGCATGTTTGTGGTGTTCGGCTGGTGATGGAATGTCTTTTGAAAATCATTGACAAAAGATGCAGACGCTTTTTCTGTACCCGGCGTCGTAATTCCCGGATTCCAGGCGCAGGTACTGTAAAGGTAGTCGGCGTCATTTCCCAGGGCAGAAATAAAGCTCTCATATGCGATGCCGAAGGGACCGATGTATGCCTTGGGACTTATTTTGTTTTCTTTGAGTTGTCGAATAAAAAGGATATGATCCGGCGTAAAACCGCCGGAAACGATCACTTCGATTTTCATGTTCGCCAGCTTTGCAATCAGCGGTGTAAAATCGGGCGTACCGGGGCGGAATTTCTCCATCAGCCGGACCGTCAGCCCCCGATCTTGGAAACATCGTTTTAGATCATGGGCCAGTTCGGTGGAGCCGGGGGTGGCGGCATAAAGTACGGCCAGACGTTGTCCTTTAAAACGTTCGGTTATGAATTTACAGAGCGGCTCGGCAAAACCTTGAAGCCTGGAAACTCTGAAAAAGTAAGGATTGTTATGCGCTGCAAGTTCCTTTTGGAGACTTGCGCTGGCAACATAGGGCGTTTTGTATCTCTGGCTGACCGCGGCGATGGGTCCCACCAGTGAATCAACATAACCGCCGGTAAGTGCCGCCACCTTTTCCCAGGAACACAATTCTTCGGCCCTGGAGATGGCCACATCCGGACGGCTCTGGTCATCCCTTGTAACCAGCTTAAGTGTTGCGCCTTGGATGCCTCCTTTTGCGTTGGTTTGGGCGACGGCCACCTCGATTCCTTGATGAATTTCAATGCCGTTTTTGGCAAATCTGCCGGAAAGCGGATTTATTTCACCGATCTTGATGACCCCGGCGAAACTTGTTTCAACCCGGAAAACAAAAGACAGTAAAAAGAATAGGATAAAGAATCCTTTAAGAACAAAGGCTGCAAAATTTCGGTAATGCTTCGGTTTTGAGTTCAAGGTGAAAGCCTCCAAGTGCGCAGGTCGTTCATTGTCCTTGCTTTTCGGACAAAGCAGGAGAGGAAGGTAAAACCACCTTCATCATGAAAACATCACCTTGGATCCCACGCTGTTGAGCACAAAGCTTTCGGCAAACTCTTGTTGAAATCGCTGGGTCGCCTTCCAACCGGTACAGTGCATGGGTATCAGCACCTCCGGATCGATTTTTTTCAACGCCTCCACGGTCGAATCATGAACTTTCTCGAAAAACGGCCCGGACAGGTGAAATCCCCCCAATACCCCATGGATTTTTGGCTCTGCGGTGATTTTTTGGGCGAACATCAGCGTGTTGATTATTCCGGAATGGGCGCATCCGGAAACCACCACCAGCCCTTTTCCCTTCAGCTTCATGACAATGGCCTGATCGTCGAGGATCGGATCGAAAACGAGCTCTCCGTTTTCTTCCATGAGGGCATTGGGCATGCCTTTTTCAAAG
>JAJDND010000184.1 GCA_022340885.1 Desulfobacterales bacterium
CTGTCATTTTATTTTAATGGGGGCAGGATGTTGAACAGCAATAAAATAATCGAAAGAAGATCCCAGGAGCGATATCAGGTCCAACGGGGCATATATGCTCTGTTAAAGAACGGTTCGTCGAAGCTGGGCCAGATTATTAACATCAGCCCAGGCGGACTGGCGTTTATGTACATCAACAATGAAAAACAGATCAGCGAACCGGTCGAAGTCGACATATTTATAAGCGGTAATGGCTATTTTTTAAAAGGCATTCCCTGTAAAAAGATTTCGGATATCCATATCGATAATTTTGTTCCTTTCAGTACTTTCGAAATGCGGCAACTGGGTATCCAATTCGGCGAAATGAGTCACGGACAGGCGCTTCAACTGGATACCTTCATTAAAAAATATGCCCTGGTTCAAACGGACTGATTTGTGGTTCTTTCCTTCCTGCCAAATCACGGTCTTATATCCATTGTTAGTGGTTTTTCTTGATAAACCTCATCGTTTAGGATAAAAAATACACGTGTTATTTTCGTTCTCGCTATGGGCCGCGTTGACGCACCGGAAATTTGACCGTTCCACTGGTTTTCAACAAGCGCAATGAGGCTGCTCGCCCCCGCTTTTTTCACATCATATATGGGAGGTGCATCATGGCCGCATCAATCTATTGGGCCGATAATTATGTCGAAAAAAAATGCACTGCACAAGAAGCGATCATGCAGATCAAAGCGGGCCAGAGGGTTTTTATCGGTTCATCTTGCGGGGAACCCCAATATCTGATTAGGAAACTTGCCGAAGCAGCGGAGAACTTTACAGATATCGAAATTGTTCGATTGCTGAGCCTGGAAAGCACGCCGTTGACATTGATCGCAGATAAAACCAAAGATCAGAGCTTTAATATCCGGTCGTTTTATCTGGGATCGGCGAAACCGAAAAGTCTGGCAAAAAACAAGCGGTTCATTACACCGATGAACCTTTCAGCGGTACCACGCCTTTTTAAAACCCGCCGTCTTCCCATTCATGTGGCGCTCATTCAGGTATCACCTCCGGACGATTTCGGATGGATGAGCCTGGGAATTTCCGTTGACATCACGCTGGCGGCTGCGTTGTCGGCTGATTTTGTTATTGCCCAGGTGAATTCCAGGATGCCCCGCATACTGGGTCATAGCTTCATCCATGTCAACGACGTCAATGCCATTGTCGAACAGGAAGAAGAACTTTTGACCATTGACGAACTTCCGGAACTCGAAGCAGCCAATCAAATCGGAAGGTTGATTGCACGGCTCGTTGACGACGGCTCAACCATTCAGATCAGTCCGGGGACCACGCCTCAGGCGACCTTGCTTGCCCTTTCCCACAAAAACGACCTCGGTGTTCATACCCATTACTTGACCAATGATATCATGCGTCTGGTCTCGATGGGCGTGATTACAAACCGGAAAAAAGGGTTCAACGAAGGCAAGCTGGTGGCAAGCTGTGCCATCGGATCGACCAATCTTTATGAATTTTTGGATGATAATCCGGCCATAGAATTTTATCCTTCGGATTATGTCAATGATCCGGCGATTATTTCACGACACCGCAAAATGGTGGCCATGAATGTACCCATGGCCATAGATCTCACCGGTCAGGTTGCGGCAGATGCCATCTTCCTCAACCATTTTTCCGGGGTGACCGGCATGCTCGATTTTATCCGCGGCGCTTCCTGGAACGAAGATGGTAAATCAATCCTTATGCTGACCTCCACCACCGCCGACGGCGAAAAGAGCCGAATCGTTCCCATTCTGAATGACACCGCCATTGTTGTGCCCAGAGGTGATGTTCAACATGTCGTTACCGAATTCGGCGCCGTGAATCTATTCGGGAAAAGTCTTCAGGAGCGCGCCATGGCCCTGATCAGCATTGCTCACCCTGATTTTCGAGAGGAACTTTTTTTCGAAGCCAGAAAGATGGGCCTGCTGGGCGCCGAGCGGACTTTGTCGGAGTCGATGCAGGGCATCTACCCGATAAACCTGGAAGAAACAAGGGAAATCGACGGCGTTATAATCACCATCAGGCCCGCCAAACCCGTAGACGGGAGGCGGATACAAGAACACTTCTACACCCAAGATAAAGATGATATCTATTCCAGATTTTTTCAGGCCAAGACCCGTTTCGTCCGTGGGGATATGGAGAGTATGTTTCAAATTGATTATGTCAAAAACCTGACGCTCTTGGCTCTGGTGGGAGAAGTCGGATTCGGAAAAGTCGTGGCTGTGGGAGAATACCTCCTCGACCCCGCCAAAAACATTGCCGAAGTCGCTTTTTCCGTGAGCAAAGAATGGCAGGGAAAGGGGCTGGGGAAAATTCTCATGCAAAAATTGTCAGAGGCTGCCAGGGAACACGGCATCTCCGGCCTGATGGCCTACACACTGCCGAGAAATCAGGGGATGATCAAGTTATTCAAAACCTTGCCCTATAAAACGAAAACCATATATGACGGTGAAGTGGTTGAACTGACCTGCATGTTTGCCGAAATGACGAGCAAATAACAGACAAGATTTTTCTTTAGCCTGAATATTTAACATCAATGCCGCCAACCCATGCAAAATTCAGATATAATTACCTAAATATTTACTCATCTATTGACAAATAATTCATCCCAATATAAAAGGTCGTATTTGGCGTATTTCAAAAATCATCTTCTTTAGATAATTATGCTTTAATTCCCTTTTATCATTGGATAAAAGTTTGTTTATAACCAGCGAGAAATTCTGGACCGTGCTGTTGGAATTTCCGGCCACAAATCTACCGCGGTAGATAATTTTATAATCCAAATTCTTTTTATGAAAGGGGGGTTGAATTTTTTTATCAAAGTTCGGGGGAGGTATCCTTTTGCCCTCGATGGACGCTTTGAGGGGGGTACAATGTCATACACCTCAACCACTAAACTTTTTGTCACATAAAGGAGGTTACATTGGGTTTGGAAATATACAAAGAATCATATACCGGCACCATAAAGGAAATCACTCTGGGTAAAGGCGACAAGGCTGTTACCGTGGGTGGTCAGGCATGCTATCCTTTTTACAACTTTGAAGGAAATATGCCAAACAAGCCGGTTATTGCAATGGAAGTTTGGGACATGGAACCGGATGAGTGGCCGGAAGCGGCGCTCAGTCACTTTAAAGATGTTCTTTCGGATCCCGCGGCATGGGCCAAAAAATGTGTGGATGAATTTGGGGCCAAAATCATTGTATTGCAACTTAAAAGCACCGATCCGAACGGCCCCGATGCCAGCCCCGAGGATGCCGCGGCAACCGTTAAAAAAGTCCTCGAAGCCGTCGATGTGCCGCTGATCGTCTGGGGAACTGCCAACATCGAAAAAGATGAAGCCGTATTAAAAAAGATTTCCGAAGAAACCCACGGCGCCAATCTGATTATAGGGCCTGTCGAGGATAAGAACCACAAGGGTATCGGCGCCAGCGCCATGGGATACGGCCACACCGTAATTTCATCCTCTCCCATCGATATCAACCTTGCCAAACAAGTCAATATCCTTCTCGAAAATTTGGGCGTGCCGCTGGATCGGATGGTCGTCGATCCGACCACCGGTGGTCTGGGATACGGATTGGAATATTCATATTCCGTCATGGAAAGGCTTTGTATGGCCGCTCTGACCCAGGGAGACGACAAGCTGCAGCTGCCGATGATCAACAATTTGGCCAACGAAATCTGGAAGTGCAAGGAAGCCAAACAGAGCATAGATGAAGCACCGACACTGGGCGACCCGGAGAGACGGGGCATTCTGATGGAAGCGGTGACCGCCGTCATCTATCTTTTGTCCGGCGCCAGTGTTCTGATCATGCGCCATCCGGAAGCCGTGCGGCTTACCCAGGCCTTTATCGATTTAGGGCTTGAAGGCGGCAGTGCCATGGATATTGCCCCCATCGCCAAGCAGTTGGACGATGTGGATATCGATTATGCCGCTTTGGCACCGGAACCGGATCTGACCATAGAAGGTGAAGCACCGAAAAAAGCGGCGCCCAAGGCTGAAAAGAAAGCAGCACCCAAGGCTGAAAAGAAAGCGGCACCTGCGAAAAAGCCTGCCAAAAAGGAAGCGCCGAAAAAAGTAGCGGTCGATAAAGCCGAAGATGATGCTAAAGCCAAAGCAGAAGCCGAGGCCAAGGCCAAAGCCGACGCCGACGCCGACGCCAAAGCTGAACAAGAAGCCAAAGCCAAAGCAGAAGCTGATGCCAAAGCCAAGGCCGAAGACGAAGCCAAAGCCAAGGCCGAAAAAGAGGCCAAAGCCAAAGCGGAAGCCGAGGCCAAGGCCAAAGCCGACGCCGAAGCCAAGGCCAAAGCCGACGCCGAAGCCAGAGCCAAGAAGGAAGCAGCAGAGGAAGCGATCCGAGAAAAGCGGGCAAAGGAACGGGAAGCGCTTGCGGCCGAGCATGCTGCTGCGCCTTCCGAGGTATCCATGACACCGGCCGCCCAGCAGAAATCGAAACTGGACAAGATGCTGGACCGGCTGAACAGAATACACAAAAGAGTCGCATAGCCTATTTAAAGACCGTCGATGAAAGACGTTGCTTGACGATAAGCTGAAATCAATCATCTGAAACAAAAAAATACGAGGAGGAACCTCTAATGGCGGAAGTAACAAAAGAAAAGGCCGCAAAGCCGCAAAAGATGGCGGATGCAATTACGGCCTCCATTGATCCTGCAACTCAAGAAATGATTGCCCGGGCTCAGAAACTGGGCGTTGAAACCGTATTTGACCGGGCCGTTACCATGAAGCCCTGCAATATCGGCATGCAAGGCACCTGCTGTAAAAACTGTGCCATGGGACCGTGCCGCCTGCCTTTGCCCAAGGCCGGGATTGAAGGCGAGGATACCCGAAAAGGGTTGTGCGGCGCTACTGCCAATACCATCGCGGCAAGGAACTTTGCCCGCATGGTGGCTGCCGGCGCATCGGCCCATTCTGATCACGGTCGGTCCGTGGCAGAGGTCTTTTTATCGGTGGCCCGAAAAGAGACCGAGGATTATAAGATTAAAGATCCGGGCAAACTAATCGCCATGGCGCCTCATCTAGGTGTTGCCACAACAATCGAAAAAGACGGCGAAGTTCTCGACCGGGATCTCGACGAAATTGCCCTTGAAGTGGCTGAAAAGGCGCTGGCGGAATGGGGTAAGTCCGAGGGTGAACTCGTGTACGCCAAAAGGGCACCACAGCCCCTGTATGAGCGCTGGAAAAAATTGGGAGTTGTTCCCCGGAACATCGACCGGGAAATCGTGGAAATCATGCACCGGACCCATATGGGTGTTGACCAGGATTATAAAAACCTGGTCAAACAATGCACCCGAGCTGCCCTGGCGGACGGCTGGGGCGGGAGCATGCTGGCCACGGATCTTCAGGATGTTATGTTCGGAGCACCGACTCCGTTGCAGTCTGAAGCCAACCTCGGTGTTTTGAAACAAGACCATGTCAATATTATTATTCACGGCCATGAGCCGATTTTGTCCGAGATGATCGTGGCGGCGGCCCAATCCAAAGAGATGATCGAGTATGCCAATTCCAAAGGCGCCAAAGGGATTCAACTGGGCGGCATCTGCTGTACGGGAAATGAAATTCTGCAGCGCCACGGTGTACCGCCGGCCGGAACATTTTTGCAGCAGGAGCTGGCCATTATTACCGGCGCCTGTGACGCCATGGTCGTGGATGTGCAGTGTATCTTCCAGAACCTGGCCAATGTGGCCAAGTGTTTTCATACCAAACTGATTACCACCCACCCCATTGCGAGGATGGAACAGGAGAATGTCCTTCATATCGAGTTTGACGAACACCATGCAATGGAAGATGCCAAGCGAATTGTCAAGATGGCCATCGACAATTTTGAAAACCGCGGGGCCGAAGTGATGATTCCCAAATACAAAGCGGTTCAGATTGCGGGATTCGGCGTGGAATCCATTGAGTATCATCTCGGCGGCACATTCCGTGGATCCTATTATACACTAAACGACAACATCATCAACGGCCGCATTCGAGGTGTTGCCGGTGTGGTGGGGTGTAATAATGCCCGGACCAAGCATAATGAGGCACACATCGCCATTGTAAAAGAATTGATCAAGAACGATGTGCTGGTTCTGACCACCGGTTGTAACGGGATTGCCTGTGCCATGGAAGGTTTGCTCACACCGGAAACGGCCCAGGTCTTCTGCGGTCCGGGATTGGCCGAAGTGTGCGAGACCGTAGGTATCCCTCCGGTCCTCCATCTGGGGTCCTGCGTGGACAACAGCCGGATTCTGCTGGCCGCCACCGAGGTGGTAAAAGCCGGCGGACTCGGTAACGACATTCAGGATCTGCCGGCAGCCGGAAGCGCACCCGAATGGATGAGTGAAAAGGCCATCAGCATCGGCCATTATTTTGTGACCTCCGGTGTTTACACGGTGTTTGGATATCATATGCCGCTGGACGGCGCACCGGTGCTTAAAGATTACCTGTACGAAGAGCTGGAAAAAGTATACGGTGGCATGTGGGACTGCGAACCGGATCCGATTAAGCACGCTCATAAAATGATTGCCCATATCGACAAAAAACGAAAAGCCCTCGGCATCGACAAGGCCAGGGAAAGAGTTCTCATGGACATGGCGGATCGCCGGGAAATGGAGGCTAAATAACAGCAAGCTTAACGATGTTGGATTTATTATCAGATTTGAAATAAATCCTCAACGAAGGAGGAATGTATGTCAAAACTAGTCGCATTTGCTGCCATTCAAGGCGGCTACAATGTTGTTTCGGAAGTTGAAGGGCTTTTGAGAAACGCCCTGGCAACTTATAATGCAGATACCAAGGTGGAATTTCCAAACACCGGTTACTATCTCCCGGTGATCTATTCGCTCCTTGGTCACAAGGTCGAAACCCTGGAAGATTTGCAAAAACCGATGAAGTTTGCCCGGGGGCTGCTTCCGCCCCATATCAAGCGGGTAAACCACCTGCCTTACCTGGGGCCCCTTCTGGATGCGGGCATGGCGGCCATTCTCGCCTATGAAATCCGGGAAGGGATCCGCAGCGTCACCGATCCTGACTTTTACTTTCCCCAGGAAGATCCGGATATCGAGGCCGGCAAAATCTGGCTGGGTCCGGCAGACGACGTGATCCTGAGAAAAAGAGGCGTTGAGTTCGTGGACGGCACGGCACCCGGTTTCGCAGCCATCGTCGGCGCATGCCCCACCCCGGAAATCGCCAAGATGATCGTTGAAGATTACCAGTTGAAAAATCTGTATATCTTCTGCGCTTCCGGGCACAACGGTACATCGGTCATCGATCAGTTGATGGAAGCCGGTGTTCAGATCGGATGGAGCACCCGGATCGTGCCCTTTGGGCCCGACATTTCCTCCGCCGTCTTTGCATTGGGTTTTGCCAACCGGGCAGCCATGGCATTCGGGGGCGTTCAGCCCGGAGACTACAAAAAGATTCTGCTGTATAACAAGAACAGAATTTTCGCCTTTGTCAATGCCTTCGGTGAAATCGGAACCCGCTGGGCATGTGCGGCGGCGGGATGCGTCAACTGGGGTTTTCCGACCCTGGCCGATACGGATGTGCCGGAAATTTTGCCCACCGGCATCTGTACCTACGAGCATGTCGTGCCCAATGTTCCCCACGATGAAATCTGCCAGAGATCGGTGGAAGTGCGCGGACTCAAGGTGCATGTTACAGAAATCGATATCCCGTTGTCTTTCGGTCCGGCATTCGAGGGCGAACGGGTCAGGGGAAAAGACCTGTATTCCCAGTGCGGCGGCGGTAAAACCCAGTGCACCGAACTGGTTAAGATGGCGGATATGAAAGCGATCGACGACGGCAAGGTGGACATTATCGGTCCTGATATTACCGATCTTAAAGAAGGTGAAACCTTTCCGCTGGGCATCTATATTCAGGTGGCCGGTCGTGAGATGCAGGAAGATTTCGAACCGATTCTCGAGCGCCAGATCCATCACCTGGTCAACTATATCCAGGGGATCATGCATATCGGGCAGCGGGATATTTCGTGGATCCGCGTGAGCAAGGCGGCCATGGAAAAAGGCTTCAGCCTGCGGCATATCGGCGTTGTTCTCCACGCCAAGTTTCACCAGGATTTTGAAAACATTCTGGATAAGGTGCAAGTTACCCTATACACCAAAAAAGCGGATGTGGACAAGCTGACCGAAAGGGCCAGAGCGGAATATAAACACCGGGACGAACGGGTGGAGAACATGACGGACGAAGCAGAGGAAATTTATTACTCCTGTACGCTTTGCCAGTCTTTTGCCCCCAACCACGTTTGTACGGTAAGTCCCGAAAGAACCGGTCTTTGCGGCGCTTACAACTGGATGGACTGCAAGGCATCCTTTGAAATCAATCCCACCGGCCCCAACCAGCCCATCGAGAAAGGAGAATGTCTCGATCCGAAGCTGGGCCAGTGGAAAGGGGTCAATGATTTCGTGTCCAAAGCGTCACGGGGCAACATTACCCATTACAACTTTTACTCTTTGGTACATGATCCCATGACCACCTGCGGGTGCTGCGAATGCATCGCGGCCATGCTGCCGGCCTGTAACGGTGTCATGACGGTGGGACGGGATTACATGGGAGAAACGCCCTGCGGCATGAAATTCACCACGCTGGCCGGTGTCATGGGCGGCGGACAATCTTCGCCGGGATTTGTGGGCCACTCCAAATTTAATATTACCCAGCGCAAGTTTATTGTCGGCGACGGCGGCCTGCTGCGGGTGGTCTGGATGCCCAAGGTCCTGAAAGAAGAGATCAAAGAACGTCTTATGAAAAGAGGTGAAGAACTGGGCGTTCCGGATCTGTATGACAAGATTGCCGACGAGACCGTCGGTACCACGGAAGAAGAGATTTTGCCCTTCCTCGAAAAAGTCGGGCACCCGGCCCTTTCGATGGAACCGCTGATTGGATAAAACGGGAACTTCAAAGGTTAAGGCGCATCATCCAGATGCGCCTTAAACCATTCTCATTGAATATCCAAACTTGAAACCTGTCTATTAGAATAAGGAGATAAAAATGGCATTAACCGGTATTCAGATTTTCAAACTACTGCCGAAGACCAACTGTAAGGAGTGCGGGGTTCCCACCTGCCTTGCCTTTGCCATGAACCTGGCATCCGGAAAGGCGGAACTCGATGCCTGCCCGTATGTATCCGACGAAGCAAAGGCACAGCTTGCCGAGGCGTCGGCGCCGCCGATCCGGCCGGTGGCATTGGGGGAAGGCGTTCGAAAAACCAAAGCCGGGGGTGAGACCGTTCTGTATCGTCATGAGAAAACCTTTTACAGCCCGACGCCCATCGGTGCCATGCTAGGCTCCGATATCGCAGCGGCCGATCTCGAAGCCAAGCTAAAGACATGGAATGCTTTTCAGTTCGAGCGGGTCGGCTTTAATCTAAGACCGGAATTGGTGGCATTGAAGGATGTCAACGGCGACAAGGACGCCTTTGCGGCGGCCGCGAAAACCATAGCGGAAACATCGGAATTCAACCTGGTCTTGATGTCGGAAGATGCAAATGTTATGGCCGCCGGCATTGAAGCCTGCAAATTCAAACGTCCGCTGATTTATGCCGCCACCGAAGGCAATATCGATGCCTTTGGCGCTCTGGCCAAAGACAACGACCTGCCATTGGCGGTCAAGGCCGATTCTGTGGAAGGTCTTGTACCGCTGACAACCAAGTTGACGGAAATGGGAGTCAAGGATCTGGTCGTCGATCCGGGATCCAGAGAGATCAAGCAAGCGTTTCAGGACCAGGTGGTCATCCGCCGCGAAGCGCTCAAGTCGTTGAACCGGGCACTTGGCTTTCCCACGATTACGTTCCCGTGTGAAATGGCATCGAACCTGGACATGGAAACGCTCATTGCCGCCATGTTTATCGCAAAGTACGGCGGCATCACGATTTTATCAGATTTTAGAGGTGGGAGTCTTTTCTCCCTGCTGGTTGAGCGGTTGAACATCTTTACGGATCCGCAGCGGCCCATGACCGTGACAGAGGGTATTTATGAAATCGGCGCCCCGAATGAAAACTCCCCGGTGCTGGTGACCACCAATTTCGCTTTGACCTATTTTATCGTATCCGGCGAAATTGAAGGAAGCAAGGTGCCGTCATGGCTGTTGATTAAGGACTCCGAAGGTCTGTCCGTGTTGACGGCCTGGGCGGCCGGAAAATTTTCAGGCGACGATGTGGGGATGTTTATCAAAAAATGCGGCATTGCGGATAAAATCAAGAACAAGGAAGTGATTATTCCCGGTTATGCAGCGGCCATTGTCGGCGATATGGAAGAAGAATTGCCGGATTGGACCATCACCGTGGGGCCGAGAGAAGCCGCTCACCTGCCGGCATTTCTTAAATCCAGATAAGGGATTAAAAAAAGCTTGTGGGATAGAATAAGATCCGTTATCTTCATCTTTGAAGTCAAGCATTTTTGGTTCACCTGACATGAGTCCTTCAAAGTTTGTTGTGTTGATGTTCAGTCGACAAACGACGAGTGACAAATAATACAGTGTGGCGGGGGGTCATGCCCCGGTAAAACATAAGGCGGTTGCCGATAGAGAAGGGAGGTTTTATGTTACTTATAGGTGAAAGTTTGAACGTCATATCAAGAAAGATCGGCAAGGCATTCAAGGAGCGTGATCCCAAGCCGATCCAGGAAGAAGCCCTTTTTCAAAAGAAAAAAGGGATGGATTATATTGACATCAACCTCGGTCCGGCCAAAAAAGACGGACATGAATTGATGCCATGGGTGGTTGAAGTGGTCCAGGAGGTCGTGGACGATGTGCCATTGGCTCTCGACACCTCCAATATTGACGCCATTGCAGCGGCGCTCCCCGTCTGCAAAATGACGCCCATTATCAATTCCATTATGTGCCGCCCGGAACGGTACGAGAAAATGATCCCACTGGCCGCGGAACATAATGCAGAATTTGTCGCGCTGATGTGGGGGCCCGAGGGCCTGCCGAGGGATGAAAATGAACGTGCGGCGCTGTGTGTAGAGCTGCTGTATGCCGCCAACGAAGCGGGAATTCCTAATGAAAAAATCTGGGTAGACGGCATCGTGACGCCGGTGAACATCCAGCAACCCCAGGCTATCAGCCTTATGGAATTTACCGGAATGATTCAGGATATCGCGCCTGGAGCCAGGACCACCTGCGGACTTTCAAATATTTCCAACGGACCCCCGGACCATTTGCGGCCGATTTTGAATCAGACATTTATGGTGATGCTCCAAAAATACGGTATGGAATCGGTCATCGCAGATCCCCTGGACGACCAGTTGATTTCCATTGCCAAGGGCGAACGCCAGGATATCGTGGATCTGATTTACGGTATTATGGACGGTAAAGACCCGGACATGGCCGGTCTTTCAAAAGAGATGCAGGACTATGCCAAAACCACCAATGTGATTCTCGGCAAATCCCTCTACTCTGATTCATGGCTACAATTGTAACCGTTATTTTTTAATAGACGTTAAAAAAGCCCTTCCTTTTGGAAGGGCTTTTTTATTGGAGATTGAAGATTGTCCATTGAAAATTAGGCGGAGGGATTTGATATCGATGGATTGAATTAGACTTGAAAATAGCGGGAATGTCTGGTATTTTTAATCATTAGTTTTTGAAGAAACCGCAATCATCAATCATACGGGTATTTATGATACAATCAAAAGCCCTTGAAGTGAATATCGCGAGCTATTCGGTGGATGTCGCCATAGACAAAAAATACGCCGTCTTACAAGAGGTGATGTCTAAATATTACGGTATCATGGAGGGGTTTAACACGTTCCTTAAGGAGTTATCGCACCCTTACCGGAATTGGCAGTTTATCGTACAGGAGGCCAGGGTTTACTCCCTTGATTATTTTCATCTTCTCAAAAGTCATCCCAAAGGTCCGGAAGCTGCAATACTGTTTGTCGATATTTTCACCCAGGCTATCGATTCGAACAGCAGCATTGACGTCAGATCGGATGCCATAGACAACTTTCTGCTATTTATCCAAAAAATCATCAAAGATTCCCAAGACGACTTTAAAAGATTCAAACCGATTGTTGATAGTGCCTTCGATCGTATCCGAAATTATCAGGGAGATGATTTTTTTCTATTTGTTAAAAGCTTTTATCAGTTAAGGAAGCTGGCCCGGACGCTCTTAAATTACTCAACCGAAATGATTCAAGATTGTAGATCGATCAATCGGCTGCTTATAAAATATTACGATTGCATATATGGCTACTGGCTGAGTGAAAAGGATCCATGGGCCTGGTTTAAAGACGAGGCGGACAGACTTAACCGCTCCGAGCATTTGAAAAAAGTTTTCGAATATATTTCCCATGACAAGATCAACCGTTACAAAGCCGAGCTTGAAAAAATCACATCCTCCGGCGCCATTACATCTTTTACGGTGTTAACAAAGCTGGTTGAGCTGACGGATTACAACCAACTCCTGGAGATCTACCGGGAAATTCCGCAACACCTTCTCAATGAAAGCCGCAACATCGATCAGGGGAATAAGTGGCGGCTTATTTTTCTTTTCCATATCATGAATATCTCGGGACTGGCCAGCATCCATGAAGAGACGCTAAGGGACATCAACCGAACCTTGAGCTGGCTCATTGCCCATGAAAGCAATATGAATATCGGGAATTTGATCCATAAAACCTTTTCCATCCTAAAGAACCAAACCCGTGAATATCCGGCTACGGCATTGAACTGCATTTTAAATATGGGAAAAGGCGTATACAAGACCGATGACAGCGATCTCGTAAAATTTTTTATCGAATATGTCATTGATCTTGGGTTTCAGTCGCCGAATATCAGCGGGGTCGGAAATGACTGGCAAATAAAAGTCAACCCGGCTCACATCCTCAATATCCGAACCTGGCTCGAATTGATCGAACTCAATCCCATGTGGTCTACCCGCTTGATTTCATATTTGATTATTCACCTTTCCATCTGCGGCGTATTCATAAAGGATATCGACCTTTTCCCGCGGGATGTTACCCGTCTCCTAAACAGCGGCATCGGACCGGTCTATAACCTGGCCAAACAACTTTGCAGGCTTTTTCCGGTGTACTTTAATGATATCGGAGCGGAAGGAAAACTCAGAGATAGCTCGACAAAAATTGATGAAACATGTCGTAGAAGGGATCTCTTGATCCATTTTTTAAGAAAACAGAGCCATGTGGAAAGCAGCAATCGCATCATCGAATTGATGAAAGCCACCCTTAACTTCTGGGCAACAAAAAACAAAGTGCCGCTGCAGCCCTACGTGCCGCCCAATCTATACGAAGAGATCGATACGAACGGACCGTATATCGACGGCGTTCACAAGGTCATGCTGAACCTTAAAGAAAAAGGCGTTTCATTGCCGGACGATTTTATCACCCTTTCAGAAGAGGAGATAAAGAACCTGTTTAAGGGAGTTCAGGGTGTGGACGAGCAAGATCTTGAGCGGGTGGACGCCGCTATAACCTTTTACAAACTATTAAACCAGAAATACAACCTCAGTTTTATCGAGATGGACAATTATCTGGCCCAGCTCAGAACCGAAGCGTTTCCGGACCTGGAAAGGTTGCAGCGCGCTCTCGAAACATCCGATCTGAACAAGAAGATTTATAATTTGCTTGAATATCTGGAGGAACTGAAAGAAATCATTCTCTCTGAAAAGACCTATGAAATCAAAGAGGACATCTATAAAAAGCGGCATATTACCATCGATATCCCTTCCATGTACGGCAGTTACCGGGAGATGAAATTCGATGCGCTCGGGTTGGCCTTTCGAATCGAATCTTTGGTTAATGTTCTTTTTGAAGAACTGGTAGACAGAATTGATCTCAGTCTGATTACAAAGGCCACGTTCTTTCAGATCTACGACCGGTTGAAACTCTTTTACAAGGCATTAAAACTTGACGGCATTCCGTCAACGGAAATTGAACGCCAACTGGACATGCTGGCCCATTCCCTCGAAGCCAGAGGGTTTACGTTTACACAGTATCTCGATATTTTTAAAGGCTTCTCTCAGGCGGTAAGAAATATTATCAACGACTATTTTAACAATATCCATGAAGAAAACCTGAACCAGATTTTAAAGCAGATACCAGTGGCGGAGATCTTGACGAAATACCTGCCAAGGGGCAATGCTATTGATCATGAAAAGCTGAAGCACAGGGTGTCCGAGATTTTTTTCAGGGAACGAATCGCCTTTTCTCTGAGCCTTCAACAACTGGATCTCTTTTTGAGCCGAATTCTGAACACGTTGTTTCAACAGTCGAATCGACTCCCCAAAGACAAACTCCATCAACTTCTTCTTTACGATCCCGAGCGGGCAATGACGCCGATTGACGATGTGCCGAAGCGGGTTTCCGGCATCATTTATCTGGGAAACAAAGGTTTGAATCTTATCAAGCTCAAACGTTTCGGAATGCCGATCCCTCCGGGGTTTATCATTACCACGGAAGCGTTTCGATGCAGAGAGATCATCGACAATTACACACCGGCCGAACAAAATTTTAAGGATCAAATTCTTCGACAGATATCACGCATTGAAAACACCACGGGTAAAAAGGTCGGGGATCCGGCTAATCCATTGCTGTTTTCCGTTCGAAGCGGGTCGGTTATCTCACAACCCGGAATGATGGATACGTTTCTTAATGTCGGGATCAACGAAAATATTGCAGCAGGCATTGCAAAACGCACCGGAAATGCCTGGTTTGCTTGGGACAGTTACCGGCGTTTTCTGCAATGTTATGGTATGGCCTTTGGTATGGAGAGGGATGATTTCGATGCGATCATCAGTGAGTTGAAGCGAAGGGCGGGCATTCAATTCAAAAGAGACTTCAAAGGGTTGCAGATGCGAAAAGTGGCAATGACATACAAAGGCATCATCAACGATGCAGGTATCGATGTCATCGAGGACCCTTTTGAACAGCTTTATGTTACCATAAAAAAAGTGTTTGGCTCATGGGAATCTTCAAAGGCGAAAACCTACCGCAAAATTATGGGCATCTCCGACGACTGGGGGACGGCCGCTACCGTCCAGGAAATGGTGTACGGCAATATTTCACAACAATCCGGTACCGGCGTTTTTTTTACACACAACCCCAGATGGTCGGAAGACAGTTTGCGATTGTGGGGAGACTTTACCATAGGGAATCAGGGAGAAGATGTGGCTTCAGGGCTTGTAAGTACCCTGCCCATTTCGATCATTCAGCAGGATGTCGAGATGAGAGAGACCGACTTCACCCTCGAGTCGCATTTCCCGGGGATTTACACGGCATTGAAGAATTGGGCCAATGAACTGATTCACATTAAAGAGTGGAGTCCCCAGGAAATCGAGTTTACCTTTGAAAGTCCAAATGCTCAAGATTTATATATGCTTCAGTGTCGGGATATGACCATTCGTGAAAGAAAAAAAGTTCTTACCTTTGACCTGGCGGATCTTAGGAAACATACATTGCTGGGTCACGGCATCGCGGTCAGCGGCGGCGCCATGAGCGGGCGGATCGTTTTTGATCTGGAAGAAATCGATCGATGGCGGGCCGAAGAACCGGGGACCTCTTTAATTCTGGTAAGGGGAGATACCGTACCGGATGACATCCGTGAAATTTATGCCGCCGACGGCCTTTTAACGGCGCGTGGCGGGGTAACCTCTCATGCAGCGGTAGTGGCGCATCGGCTGGGAAAGACCTGTATCGTGGGCTGCGGCAACCTCGTCTGTAATGAAAAAGAGAAAATCTGCCGATTTAACGAAATCGAATTTAAATCCGGTGATTATTTGAGCATTGACGGAAGAGAAGGATCGATTTATCAAAATTTAGTACAGGTTAAAGAAACCTGATCAGTTGCCATCATTAATCTCAATGGGGAATCAGTCATGGACACCGAAAAACAAAACGGATTGAAGCTCGGCGTAAATGGATTTGGCAGAATCGGCAAACTGACGCTCTGGCATCATGTGGGCCGGAAATATTTTAGTGAGATTGTCGTCAATGTCGGTCGAATGGTGGGCACATCCCTTGAGGATCTCGCGCATTATACGGAGCGGGATTCAACGTATGGATTACTCCATGGCTTTTTGTACGGTGAAAAAGCGACCTCTTTGATTGAAGATCTGGACGAAGACGCCGGAACGATGACCATTGACGGCGTCAAAGTTCGATTCTTGAGATCGTCGAGAAACCCGGCGGAATTAAACTGGAGAGGATATGGTGTAAAACTGGTGGTCGAAACAACAGGAAAATTTCTCGATCCGAACCTTTCGCACGATCATCCTCAAGGGGCCGTTCGGGGTCATTTGGAAGCCGGCGCCGAGAAAGTGATTGTTTCGGCACCCTTTAAAATCAAAGATAAAGGAAAATCCATACCGGCCGATGCGGTGACCACGGTCATGGGAATCAATGATAATGTGTTCGATCCCAGAAAACATAAAATCATTTCCAATGCGTCTTGTACCACCACTTGTCTGGCGCATATGATAAAACCCCTTTTGAATGCGTTCGGCGCCAAAAAAATTCTATCGGCCTCCATGGCAACGGTTCATGCGGCAACAGGCTCCCAGCAGGTCCTGGACAGGCTGCCGAAATCCGGCGCCACCGATCTTCGGAAAAACCGGAGCATTATGAATAATATCATTTTAACCACCACCGGCGCCGCCAATGCACTGCGACTGGTTATACCGGAAATGGCGGAAATCGGATTTATCGCAGAGTCCGTAAGAATCCCCATTTCTTCGGGATCTCTCATCATACTGGTGCTGAATTTGCAGGAGGAATTGTCGGGAGAACCGATCAGCAGGGAGCTGCTCAACGACATATATCGCCAGGCAGCATCCGACGACCTCAAGGGATATCTGCATTATACCGATAAGCAGAACGTGTCGGGTGATATTATCGGAATACCGAGGGCCGCGACCATTATCGAAGGGCATGAAACCCACACCCGCACCGCCGAACAGGTCATCGATCTGGAAACGGTGCCGAGACTCGAGAAAGAAATTTTACGTTCAATTAAGGATGTCGTCCTCCGAATACCGATCACCCAGGCCGTTGTCTATGGCTGGTATGATAATGAGCACGGCAGTTATGTCAATATGCTCGGCGACAGAACGGTCTCCATTGCCGAATTTATGTAACTTTGGTTTTAAAGTGCTTCTATTCGCAACTCGCTGATTGGATGTTTTATGCGGGGTATCCCCGCAACCACTTTTCCACCCGGAGGTTATGACAATGCAATAAAAGTGTAGTATTTCCTCCCCTGCTATTTTTTACCCATCCGAATTTTAGAATCCTTTTGTTTCTTATTACTAAGAAGCCTATTCATTATGATTTTTCCTTGACAAAACATGGATGTGCAGGTAAAAAACCGGCGTTTATCCTAATTTTTTTGACCTTAGACCGCATCAAAAAATCATCAATCACGGCTTGACGGAGTCTTTATGAGTACATCGGATGGTCCTGCAAAAAAAACGATAAAGGATGCCGCCCATGAGACGGCGGTAGAGCCAGACACAGAGGGAAAAATACAAAAACAGGATAAAGGTTCCGGGGGTAGCATTATTCTGTTTTTTATTTTCGGGGTGTTCGCCAGTCTTATTTTAGGATGGATCATTTTTCCGAAGCTTCTCTATGTAAAGAAAAAACAACCCATCGACTTTAACCATGCGTTTCATATCACCCAAGTGGACAATGGATGTGAAAGCTGTCATTTTTTTCGCGAGGACGGAACCTTTTCAGGGGTACCGAAATTGGACCAGTGCATCGACTGTCATGAAGAGATTCAAGGCGTTGATCGCAATGAAATTAAATTTGTCGAGGATTACGTCTCCAAATACAGGCAAGTTCCGTGGTTGATATATTCCAAACAGCCGAATTGTGTGTTTTTTTCCCATGCCGCTCATATCAAGGGGGCCCGCATGGACTGTGTCACCTGTCATGGTCATATCGGAGAGTCCACAAGTTTGAAGGTATATGAACAAAACCGGATTACCGGATACAGTCGGGATATCTGGGGGAAAAATATTGCGGGGTTTAAAAAGAATCCCTGGGACCGGATGAAGATGGACGATTGCGCCGAATGCCACCAAAGAGACGCAGCCGACATCGAAAAAACCAATATCAAGTCGCCGGAACATCGTTATATTGATAATATTATCAAGGTGTTTTCACCGTCGTCATTATCTCTTGAAAAAGGCGACAGTGTCCAGACCCAAAAAGATGCATGTTTTGTATGCCATAAATAATCGCGTGTATTTGAATGAATGATATATCGGTAAATATATACAGATGCGAAGAGGTAGCCTAGATGAAGATTGGCAGAAGAGAATTCTTGTCGTTTGTAATTGGCGGGGCTGCAGGAACAGCTCTCTCACCGCTGCCATGGAAGTTGATGGATGACAGTTCGATATGGACCCAAATGTGGCCGTGGACGCCGGTCCCTGAAAACGGTGAAGCCAGTTACGTCAATTCAGTATGCACCCTTTGTCCGGGTCGTTGCGGAATAACGGTTCGAAAAATAGACGACCGGGCCGTTAAAATTGAAGGCATGAAAAAGTACCCTGTCAATGACGGCGGCCTTTGCCTTCTCGGCCTCTCCGGCCTTCAGCTTCTTTACGGTCCCACACGGATTAAGGGGCCGTTGAAAAGATCGGGAAAAAGAGGCCAGGGAGACTGGGAGAGAATTTCCTGGAAAGAAGCAATATCAGAGATCGTGGAAAAGCTCGGTGAATTGAGGGAAAAGGGCCGGCCGCAGTCCGTAGGCGCCATATCGGGCTCGGATCGCGGTACTGTGCCGCGTCTTCTTGAAAGATTATTAACGGCCTACGGTTCTCCCAATTTTTTTCGAATGGCGTCTGTTCGTGATTCTTATGAGCTTACATTGGATATCATGCAGGGTGTTCAGGCCCTGCCGGGTTTTGATTTTGAAAATGCCGATTTTATTTTGAGCTTTGGAAGCGACATCCTTGAGGGATGGGGATCGCCGGTTCAAATGATGAGAGTCAACAGCGCGTGGAAAAGCGCGGGGGTAAAGGTCATTCAGATCGAACCCCGGCTGTCGAATACCGCTGCCAAATCAGATAAATGGATTCCCATCAACCCCGGAACAGAAGCGGCGCTGGCCATGGGTCTTGCGCATGTGATCATTAAAGAATTATTATATGACAATGGTTTTATTTCAGCCGATACCAGCCGGTTTGACGATTGGAAACAGTTGGTCATCGACGAATACAGTCCGGACAGCGTTGCGGCGGTTACCGGAATTGATGCCGGAACCATTGTTGTGCTGGCCCGGCGTTTTGCCAATGCTTCAAAACCGATGGCCATTTGCGGCCGGGGCGATGGAACCCATCCTGTCAGCCTTACGGAATGTATGGCGGTGCACGCCCTAAACGCCCTCACGGGAAATATTAATAAAAAGGGCGGAATATTTGCCGTCTCTGATCCGGATTATATCCACTGGCCTGAGATCGAAATGGATTCAACTGCTGCCGTCGGGATGCAGCATGATCGGCTGGACGGAGCCGGAAGCCGGAAGTATCCGCATTCGCGATACCTGTTGAATCGTCTTCCGGAATCCATCCTTTCGAAAGCCCTGTATCCTTTGGAGGCGCTTTTTATTGCCGATGCCAATCCGTTGTATACGCTTACGGATACCCAAGACACCGGAAAAGCCTTCGAGAAAATTCCATTGGTCGTCAGTTTTTCTTCTTTCATGGATGAAACCGCCCGGCACGCCGATTTAATTCTTCCGAATCATGTTTACCTCGAACGCTATGAGGATGTACCGATGCCCTTCGGCATGCTTCAACAGGCCGTCGGTCTTGCGAGACCCGTAGTAGAACCGCAGCTGGATACCAGACATGTGGGGGATGTCATTATCGAGACCGCCAAAGGTCTGGGCGGAAGCGTCGCAACATCGTTTCCCTGGAAGACCTACTATTTATGTTTGAAGGAAACCCTGGGCGAAAAATGGCAAGCCATGGTCGTGAACGGGTTCTGGTCCGGTTCGAAATCCATAGATCAGGCATTGAAAACATCGTTCGATACCGCTTCCGGAAAGTTCGAGTTTGTCGATCCGAACACCGGGTTGAAACCGCAGTTTAAGCCCGTTCAGATCAAAGGAGATGAAAGACAGTTTCCGCTTTTGCTGATGCCTTACGACTCCATCAGGCTGGCCCACGGTTATATCGGAGATCCGCCGTTTATGGTCAAGACCGTGGAAGATATCGTTTTAAAACACAATGACGTTTTTGTTGAGGTAAACCCGAAAACGGCCAGAGCCGCCGGGCTAAATGATGGGCAGCGTGCCCTGCTCGGCACACCCCTGGGCACCGCAAAGGTAAGGGTTCGCCTCTTTGAGGGCATTATGCCCGGCATTGTGGCACTGCCGAGAGGATTGGGCCACACGGCATATGATGATTATTTGGCAGGCAAGGGGATAAATGTAAATACGCTGATCGGGCCCGTGGAGGATCCTGATTCCGGGATGAATGCAGCGTGGGGAATCAGGGCTAAGCTGAGTAAAATATAATGATGCTGAACAGGTAAAGATTGACCGCCGGCAGTAAAAAGATGTTTGGGATTGTCGATTCAGCGGATAGCGGTTAATCCAAAGAGGTTTTGATGAAAAACAACTTAAACCATAGATTCGGGATGGTCATCGATCTGGACAAGTGTACGGGATGCGGCAGTTGCATGGTCGCCTGCATGGCTGAAAATAATGTGCCTTTCAGAAAAGATGAGTCGGACAAATTGCTGAGCATTACATGGATGCGCGTCTTTCGACTGAACAACGGCAAACCTTTTCCGGAAACAGACATATGCTATCTCCCAAGACCTTGCATGCAATGTGCGGGACTGCATGAAGGACATTCCCCTTGTGTATCGGTATGCCCGGCCACTGCAACGGATTATGGTATGGAAACCGGGATCGTCAGCCAGATCTATACCCGGTGTTTCGGTTGCCGGTATTGCATGGCGTCCTGCCCGTATCATTCCAGATACTTTAACTGGTGGGATCCGATTTGGCCGGACGGCATGGAAAAATATTTGAGTCCCAACGTGTCTCCGCGGATGCGGGGTGTTGTTGAAAAGTGCAGTTTTTGTTATCACCGCTACCAGCTGGCCAAGGATAAAGCGTTTATGGACGGGGGGCGTGAACTCAAAGAGAATGAATATCAGACCGCCTGCACTCAGGCATGCCCCGCCAATGCCATTACCTTCGGCGATCTGAACAATCCGGACCATGCCGTTCATCGCATGGTCAAACCCGACCTTGAACATGGCGGGCGTCCCCAAAACCCCCATGCATTCCGGTTGCTGGAACGGTTGGGGACAAACCCCAAGGTCTACTATCTTTCAAGCCGGAAATGGATTCGGCATGCCGGAGACAATTATCTGAAAAACGAGGCTAAAATGAAAAAGCCCGTGCACCATGGCTAAAACCGACTGAAACTGAAACTGGTTTTCAAGGAGTATGTAACATATGGATTCTGCATTAATACCCAAAGGCGTTAAACGCTGCCCGTTGTGGCAATTTTTGCTGTTCATCGGCGCCGTCGGCATCGTACTGCTATGGGGCGTTTATGCCATGTTGCTCTGCTGGTTCAAGGGACTTAACCAGACCAATATGAACGACTACTATGGGTTTGCCTTGTGGATCTGGGCCGACCTTGCCGTTATTGCGGTGGGCGGCGGTGCATTTTTTACCGGATTACTTCGGTATATCTTTGGAAAGGACGAGCTGAAGAATATTATAAACTATGCGGTATTAATCGGCTTTATCTGCTACAGCTCGGCACTGCTGATTTTAGCCATTGACATCGGTCAGCCATTGAGAGGATGGTTTATTTTCTGGCATGCCAATGTTCATTCCATGCTGACGGAAGTGGCGTTTTGCCTCTCCTGTTATTTCGGCGTCCTGACCATCGAATATTTGCCGTTGGTTCTTGAGAACCGGCAGATCGACAAGGTGCCGTTTTTTCATCATCTCGGTCACAACATGCACGAAATCATGGCGGTATTTGCGGCCACCGGTGCGTTCCTCTCCTTTTTCCATCAGGGATCATTGGGCGGCGTTGCCGGTGTTCTGTTCGGTCGCCCTTTCGCATACAGGGAAGGTGTCTTTATCTGGCCCTGGACCTTCTTTTTGTTTACCTGGTCGGCGGCTGCCTGCGGACCGTGTTTTACCATTCTGGTGACAAAAATTACTGAAAAGGTCACCCGGAAAAAACTGGTAAAAGACAATGCCATCGAGCTTCTTGCCAAAATATCGGGATGGATGATTCTGACTTACATTATCGCGAAAACCGTCGATACCTGGTATTGGGCAACCGTTACCGCGCCGTCCAAAGGATTTACGCTGATGGAGTTTTATTCCAACAATGCATTGTACGGCATTTGGATTCTGGTTGCGGAAATCCTGATTTGCGGATATATTCCCGCTTTTATACTCATCACCAAAAAGGGACGCAAAAATCCTTTAGGGGTGTGGATTGCGATAATCCTGGCGGTGATCGGCGTATGCCTTAACCGGTGGGTCATGGTGCTCCAGGTCATGGCGGTCCCCGTCATGACATTCGATCACTGGGCTTTGTATTATCCGAGCTGGCAGGAGGTTGCCACCACCATACTTCCCGTAGCTTACGGTGTGATTCTTATCGCCATTTCCTATCGTTATCTGCCGGTATTTCCCAATGAGGCGGAGATGAATCCCATCGAACCTCTACCGGAGGAAGCCGCGGCAATTGAACCGTCAATGGCGCCGGAACAGGAGTTAACACCGGCTGAAGCATAAAGCGGGCAGGAGGATAGAAGATGTTTCCTTTTAATTTTGAATGGATCTGGGACATGGGGCATACGGTTTTTATGGGCGGTCTCTGGTATGCATTGACCATTATCGGCATTGGTATGACCTACTGTATTATCAAAGCCGCCATTGATGCATCCAAGAAAAATGGCGAACATCACCATTAGCATTTTTTTTGTTTTTAAAAAACAGAAGCGCTTGCCCGCCATGAAACCGGGAAAGCGCTTTTTTGTTTAGATGAGGTTTTAATGGACAAAATCATCATTGAAGGCGGTCGGTCTCTCAAGGGCGAAGTGAACATCAGCGGCGCTAAAAATGCCGCCCTTCCCATCCTTATTTCTTCGCTGCTGACCGATGGATGGAATACCTATACCAATGTTCCGAACCTTAGAGATATCCAGAGTACCAAAGATTTACTGCTCAACCTCGGCGCAAGAATAGAAACCCAGTCTGATACCGTTCAAATCGATGCGGGCAAAGTCGTCAACCACGAGGCAGCATATGATCTGGTTCGAAAAATGCGAGCATCCATTCTGGTTCTGGGTCCTTTGGTGGCAAGGCTTAAAAAAGCGCGGGTCTCTTTGCCCGGGGGGTGCGCCATCGGAGCACGGCCCATAAACCTGCATTTAAAAGGACTCACGCGTCTTGGCGCCAAAATAGAGTTGAAACACGGGTACGTGGAGGCCACGGCGGATCGTCTCAAAGGAGAAGAGATTTATCTGGACGTCTCCACCGTTACCGGAACCGAAAATTTGATGATGGCGGCTGTTCTGGCCAAAGGGACCACCGTGCTGAGCAACGCGGCGCGCGAGCCTGAAGTCGTTGCACTGGCTGATGTGTTGAACGAAATGGGCGCCGATATAAAAGGGGCCGGCACGTCCATCATTTCCATCAAAGGGGTTTCAGCACTCCATCCGGTATCAGTCAGGATCATACCCGACCGCATCGAAGCCGGCACCTTTATGGTCTCGGCGGCACTGACCCGGGGAAATGTTACCCTTTTAGGTTGCGAGCCCAATCACCTCGAAGCGGTCATCGACAAGCTCAGGCTCTGCGGCGCCGAAGTGACTGTCAAGGATGGGCGCATCCAGGTTAAGGGAAAACGTGAAATTGCCAGCATTGATGTCAAAACACTGCCGTATCCGGGATTCCCGACAGATATGCAGGCCCAGTTTATGGTGCTGATGTCGGTTGCCAAGGGATTCAGCATGATTTCCGAAACCATTTTTGAAAACCGTTTTATTCACGTCAGCGAACTCAAGCGCATGGGCGCGGACATAAAAATATCAGGGAATACCGCCATGATTACCGGTGTTCCGTCTCTGTCCGGCGCCCCGGTCATGGCAACGGATTTAAGGGCCAGCGCGTCGCTGATTCTGGCCGGGCTGGCGGCAAAGGGAACCACGGAGATCAACCGCGTATATCATTTGGATCGCGGGTATGAAAATATTGAAAATAAGTTTTCCCTCCTTGGAGCGGATATACGGCGCGTAAAAACGTAGATGGAAACCACGACCATTTACTTTCGTCCGGTGATTCCGCTTTTGTTGGCCATGATTTCGGGGATTGCTGCGGGTGTTTGGTTTGCCGGCTACTGCATGTGGATGGTTATCGCTGCATCGCTGTGCATGGCTGCGCTTATTGTTTTGATCCGAAAAAAAAAGACCGCCCGGGTGATCCCCATGATCCTGTTGTTTGCCTTGGGCAACCTGTCCGTACAGCCCTGGGCGGCACCCAGGTTTCCCGCCGATCATATCATCCATTTTACCGGCGGTCGTTTCTGGAAAATTACCGGTGTTATTGCCGAATCGAATGCCGGACGCCTACATCGCCAAAGGTGTATCCTTCGCATTGAAACGCTTGAACGCAGCGGTAAAACATTTAAAGTGAAAGGGCGCATTCGCCTCACGGTTTCAGGGGAAGATCCCAGGTTGTCCGAAGGGGACCGGATCGTTTTTAAAGGCAGAATCTCACCCATTCGAAATTTCAACAATCCCGGAGGATTTGACTATCGGCGATACATGACGTTTAAGGACGTGTGGGGGAGTGCCTATGTTCAAGGGGACAAACTGACCCGAATAGAGAAAAAAACGGAAAAAGGAATCGGTGCGGTTCTTGCGAATGCCCGCAGCCGAATTTCCGATCTGATCGACCGGATCGGAGATCATGAACAACAGGGTGTGCTCGAGGCGCTGCTCGTCGGCGACCGGAACAGTATATCCGTTGAATTAAAAAAGGCGTTCAACCGGGTCGGCGCCGGACATCTTCTGGCCATTTCAGGGCTTCATATCGGTATTATCGCTGCTGTTTCGTTTTTTATTTTTAAATGGATACTGTCTCGTATCGGATTTTTTTTGTCCCATGCTTGGACCAAAAAGGGCGCGGTGCTGTTATCCGCCGTGCCGGTGGTCATTTATGGTCTTCTTTCGGGAATGTCGCCGTCCACCCAACGGGCGGTCATTATGGTGATGGTATTTTTGGCGGCGTTTTTGTTCGAAAGAGAACACGATCTTATCAACACCCTGGCCATAGCTGCACTGCTGATTCTGATCGTCTGCCCGCCCTGCCTGTTTTCAATTTCGTTTCAACTTTCCTTTGCAGCGGTGCTGGCCATCATATACGGTCTTTCCAAAATCCCGACGCCTTGGTCCGCCGGTCAAAACCAAACCGGGCAGCAAAAATGGGAAAAATTTATCATAAAATTCTATTATTTTTTCATGACGTCGTTTTTTGCCATTGCAGGGACGCTGCCCATTGTCATGTATTATTTCAATCAGGTATCTCTGGTCGGACTTCCGGCAAACATCATCTTTATTCCTTTGATCGGTTTTGTGGTGGTTCCGCTAGGCATACTGGCGGTCTTTATCTCACCGTTTACAACGTTCGGTTCATTGGTTTTGCTGAAGGCCGCCTCGGCGGTTCTGGCGCCGGTCATAAAGATTATCACGACGATGTCCGCGTGGTCCTTTGCGGCAGTCAAGACCGTGACCCCAAATCCACTCGAGATCGTTTGTTATTACGTTTTGTTTTGGGTATTGCTGAACATTAAATCCAGCCAAACCGAAACATCTTTGGCTGTAAATACACCGCAGCATCGCCAAAACAAACAATCGATACACAAACCGGCGGTCATCGTGGCCCTACTGACAATTTTGGTATTCAGCGCAGATGCCGGTTACGGGATATACCGGCGGTATTGGTGCGATGATCTCAGGGTCACCATGATCGACGTGGGACACGGCAATGCAGCCCTTTTGGAACTTCCGCACGGAAAGACCATGCTGATCGACGGCGGCGGATTTTCCGACAATCGCCTGTTTGACGTGGGGGCGAGCATTATCGCGCCGTTTTTATGGCGAAAAAAAATCAGGACCGTTGACACCCTGGTACTGTCCCATGCGAACAGCGATCATCTAAACGGTCTAATTTACATCGCCGATCATTTTCATGTCAAACGTGTATGGTTAAATCATGAACCCGCTGATACCTTTGGATATCGATTGTTCATGGAAACCGTTAAAACGAACCACATTCAAATGCCGGCGTATTCTGAAATCGCCGGCATTAACGATATCAACGGTGTCCGTTTCAACATTATTTCTCCGGCTATGGATTTTTTGGAAAAAAGCCGGACTGAAACATGGCACAACCTGGACAATGATTCATTGGTGGTTAAGGTGTCCTTGGGCCGTATCTCCTTTTTGTTTCCCGGAGATATCAAGGCCCCGGCAGAATATCATCTGGTGTCGACCGCCGGTGACAAATTAAAAAGTACGGTTCTGTTGTCGCCGCATCACGGCAGCAATACATCGAGCACCCAAAGTTTTTTGGAAAAAGTCAACCCAAAGATCATCGTTATATCTTCGAGATACAAAAGCAGGTTCGGATTTCCTCACCCGTCGGTTTTAAAACGATATCAGGATATGGGATGCCGGATACTCGGAACCGCTCAAAACGGCGCCGTATCCATGCGCACCGACGGCCGGACGCTGGAAGTCGTGCCGACTGTTATTGAAAACTAGAAGCTATCTCAAAAGAGTCTTTTTGCTCGATATCTGCGTTGAGCCCTCGTTTCAAGCCCTCACCAAACCGACCCATTGCCGCAATTATACACGTTCAAAAAGACATGTGCTAACCACCGGCTGCAAGGGATTTGATCCGGATTGAACTCAGCATACCTGTTTAACCGACCTTTTTCGGTTTCGGTTGCCTATTTCTATGGGTTGAGATTGCGTAACAGTTTTCATAATAATTCAGAAGTTTTCTGTTCCCAAAACAAACGGGAAAGCTCATGCTTAACTATTTCTTCGATCCCCACTTAAAGTCTTTCTTTTCTATCTCATGCTTTAGAGTTAAGTTTTAATAATATTTACCGATATCATTAATAGAAAAAAACGGCATGAAGTTTAACTGAAATTCGGTTCATTCTTTGCTCGAAAAAAAGTTTCTTTACAGATTTAATTTGAAAGGAGAAGGTAAATGAAAAGTGGATTCAAAGTGATTCTTCTTGCGATGATAACGGTGTTCATGATGTCCGGAAGCGGGATTGCTGGAGAAACGGTGAAATTTATCCTGCGCGCAGACCCCGCTTCATTTATGATATCGCCAGATGTTGACGGATTCTATATCCAGGGCCCGGGGATACGAGATGAAATTGATGGATCTACCGCCTGGACACCGAGTATTGATGCAGGAATAGGATTTAACGTCGGAGACTCAGTGCTATTGGACGCGACATTGGGTGTGGGATGGTACTACGGAGGCGAAGCCCTCGAGTCAAGCTTCGTCACGCAAAGACTCTCGGCCCGTTTCAAACTCGGTAAGACCATGACCTTGGGTGCACAAGCTGGATTGATACAATTTGATAACCTGGATTGGAAGGGGGACTATGCCGGGTCAAATGTACAATTCTCCAGCTCTGACGGTTATTTAGCGGGACTATCATTCACTGCAGGCTCGGAAAGAGTGTCATTTTCTCTTTCCGTCGAATATGTCAGTCTCGACGACTTCGACGTAACAACAACCGGAGGATGGACACCCAGTAGTAATAGTTTAGACCTTTCGGGAGCTTTGGTCAACATGGGTGTGCTTCTTCGCTTTTAACGTTTTACTGTCCACCATAGATCCGGCTGTCTAAATTAAAAAAGAATGATAGATGTATTGCAGGAAAACCCGTGAGGTTACAATTATATAATGGATGTCGGGGGGTATAAAATAAATTTACCTGCCGGATTCATCTCACCAAACCGACCCATTGCCGCAACTATCCTCATTCATAAACCAGTTATAATCAAAAAAACCGGTACGCCGGTTAAATCTCATACCACAACATATTGATTCCTCCTGCCTTAATCCAAGCTGAACAATGTGGCCTTATCCGAGTATGATACTCATAACATATAGCATCACATGAAGAGTTCCCACATTCCGTACCAGTTCTCTCTATCTTGTTTTTATGTAAAGTAAGAAAAATATTAAAGAAAAACTGTCGAATTTACGATAAAGATAAAAAGGAGGGGAAAAACGATTATGTCGTCTGACAGCCTTTTGGCCCTGGCGAAGCGTATCCCGATTTGAAAGAGGGGATTTTTTCGAAATTGAGGATACCGCCGAACTGAATGTATAAGAGAATCAACCTATTCGGAAAGATAGAATTCTAAAATATTATGGGACAAAAAGAACTCTTTTATTTTCTTGAAAATATAGACAGAGATCCTTCTAAGCTGATTTTTGAAGATGAGCTTACAGGCTTATATAATCGCCGTTTTTTTCTAAACTACTTGAAGCATGAGGTGCCGTGGGATATTCCGGAGAGCAGGCCAACTTCATTGCTAATGATGGACCTGGATTATTTCAAGGAGATCAATGATACTTATGGTCATGACGTAGGCGATAAAGTGCTCATTTGGGTGGGCAGGATGGCCAGAAAAATCTGTGGAGATAAAGGAATGGTCATTCGTTACGGGGGTGATGAGTTTATGATTCTCATGCCGAGTACTGATAAGGAGGAGGCAATTCGGGTCGGCGAGCAACTTATCCAACAACCCCATAAAGAACCCTTTTGCTTAAGCGAAGTGGGAGGTGATATTCATATCACCTTGAGTATAGGGGTTGCTTCAGTCCCCGATGATGCGACGGACAGTAAATCTCTCATCCAAAAAGTAGACACTGCCCTTTATCATGCCAAGAGGTTTGGTAGAGATCAAATCTCCAGTGCAGATCAAGTTGACCTTCAAGGCGTGTTTCCTAAGGCAGCTCTCCATCAATTGGACAACGCAAAAATCATCGGCCGCAGGACCCAGCTCTTCAAGATCGCCGAAGCTCTAAAAAAATTTGGTCAACGTCAAAACCAGTTTCTCATCGTCGAGGGAGCCGACGGCATGGGCAAAAGCGAATTCTTGGGAGCGATTCAACAGAGTCTATCTAATAACAAAATATGGCAAATTTCGGTAAGCGCGGCGCCCCAAGAGATGTTTCGTCCCTATTATATAATGACCAATATTCTTCATGAGATGCTCAAACAGCAACCCGACAAAGGCAAAGAGATCTTAGAGAATATGAGCCCCAAAGAGGCCAACTATCTTTCTTACATATTACATCAAGCCAAAAAACCTGAAGACATTTCTCCTCAAGAAGATGGCAAGACTCTGCGTGAACATATTTTTAACACTATAGTTTATTTTTTCCTCACACTTTTAGATTCTAAACCGTTAGTTCTTCTTATAGATGACCTTCATTTTTGCGACAAAGCTACGCTTATCCTTATTCGAAAGCTCCTGCTTGGACGGGAAATTCCATTTTTTATCTGTGGAACCGCAACAGATATCCGTCTGGATAAAGTCCAGGGAGAATTAACCCCACTGGAACAGTTCCTTGGCGCTTTTAGCCAGGAACTGAGTATCAGCAGAACTAAGCTAACCCCGCTGACCGCTGAAGATATCGCTGATTATTTTCAAAAAATCTTCCCAAATGTCATGTTACCTGAAAATTTTGAGGAAGTCCTGGCCAAGGCAACCCAAGGCAACCCTTTATTTATTAGCGGAATTCTTCGGAAACTGGTACTGGATGAGAAAATCACCCTGGATGGTCAGAAGTGGGTTGTCCAACCTTTAGAGGATGGATATCTACCTAAATCCCTTGAAGAGGTTGTCAGTCAGAAAATCGCCGCTATAGATAAAGAGGGACGGCAATTACTCGACCATGCCGCCACATTGGGTGAAAATATCTCGCTAAGCGTGCTTGCCGGCAGCTCCGAAAGTATTGAATCCAAGGTGCTGGAATTTGTTGATCAAGCGGTAGTTCAAGGGTTAATCAGTGTAAGGTCTCTTATAAACGATGAAACCATTCATTTTCTCAGCAGGCGCGTTTTGGATATTATCTATGGAAATATCCAGGAGGATCAAAAACAGGAATTGCATGAGCGGATCGGCACGTATCAGGAAGTCCTTCATTTTCAGCACCTGCTCCCATCGGCTAGTACAATAGCTTACCATTTTCAGCTTTCGGCCAATCGTGATAAGGCTCGAATATACCGAGAATCACAAGAGAAGTACAACGACAAAATATTCAACTTGCTGGAGGCGTTGCATTACACGGAAGGGGATTTGGACAATGCGGACCAGGAGGGGGATATCCCCCTGGATCCTGCCAGCATGTCCCAAATTCCTGGGGTTATTCATGCGCTTCTTACCGCAGTACGTAACACCCAGCTTTACCCACCTGGAAGCAGGGCTGTTGTCAGTCCCACCGAGCGGCTTAAAGAAAATATTTTCAAAATACTAATAGACAACCAACGCCTTAACATTACCCAAACAGATAAAACCCTGATGGTTAACGGAGAGGCGGCGGATTTCACTGGTTTCAAACCCATTGCCGATGCCTTCGTAAAATTTTTAAGTCGGCTGGAGCTGGCGGGCATTACTTTTTCTAGAGGTCTTAAAGAAAAAGAGTTAACCATGATGATAGAGTCGTTCAGTCGGATCAACATGAAAGTAGTAGATCCGAATTTCTGGCATCATTTGTCAAAAGAACGGCGATTATTCCATATCGATCTCAACCAAGTGCGTTACACCGATATTGGCCGGAGGGAGGAAGGGGTTGAAGATCAAATAATATCGGACGAAAATGGCATAACCGATTCTATGCCCGATTTCTCCCAATTGTTTGCTAATGACGCCCAACGGCTGGATGAACAGGAGTTGGAGCAACTTACAAAAGTGATACGGTGTCTGCTTACTTCGGCCAGCAACATCAAACTATACCCGCCAGAAAGTAAGATTATCATCCGTTCGATAGAAGATCTTAAAAAGGCTCTGGACAACATTTTGATCAGACGGGATTCCTTTGCTCTGGCAAGAATCGATGAAGGGCTTTTGGTTAATGGTATGAAGATAGACACCACGGACTTTAAAGCTATAGCTGAAAGTTTCATTGATCTTATGACGAGAATTGGACTCAATAGTCTCACCTTTTTAAAGCATACCTCAACTCAAGATCTGACAACCTTTATTTCAGCACTCGGTAAATATGCGGACAAAGAGCTGAATGGAGAGTTTTGGCGGAATTATTCCAGGGACCAAAAAACATCCAGCATCGTTCTTGATCAACATTTTTATGGGATTCTTGAGGATACAATTGCAACCGGTTCCGGTCAGATAGGCCATATCGGGGAAAAAGTTATAGAGACGAAAGCAGATCTTTCATCACAGATTGCTTTGAGACAAAAAGAGAAGGAAGCGGAATTAGAAGCGCCTTTGGATGATGATAGGGTTCAGCTTACAGAAGGTTTCCTCATATCAGTAGAAAAGCAACTGAACGATCTTTTTCTTAAAGGTGAAGAAAAAAAGTCCTATCAATTACTCGAACAGCTGTTTCAAAACTTTACAGAGCAGACACTTCAGATTCGCATAAAAATAATCAATATCTGTCTAAATTTACTTAAAAATTTGGCTCATACATCTCAATCTTGGGTGGTGAAACAGATAACAGATCCATTAAAGATTGTCTTAAAGAAGGATAAACATCCCGATTTTCTCAAAGAAATAAGTGTATTGTTGACGGAAACCACCGCTAATCTCATTCGATTTGGTGAATATCAATGCGTCACTCAATTTTACGCGCATTTTGCTCAGCATCTTCAGGAGCTCAAAGAAAGTAAAGACTATCAGACCCGGAACCTTAAGATAGCCTTAATCCAAGAATTGAATGAAGAAACCCAGGAAATTTTATTGGGAGATCTGAAATCTCAAGATACTTTAAGGCAGAAGCACGCTACACGACTTCTGAGCATTATAGGGTTGGCAGCCTTGCAGTTTCTTATTTCGGTCATCAAAAAGGAAGATGATCTCAGGCTGAGACAGATTGCCTCTCATTTACTTAAAAACCTTGGGTCTGAAGCAGCTGAGTCAATCAAACGGGAATTGGTACTTGCCGGTTTTGCCGAAGAGCGTTTTCGAATCTTGGAGGTTGTCGATATCATAACCAGAGATATAAAGACAGAATTGGCCTATGCGCTCAGTGACGAGAGCTCTAAAGTGAGGAATGCAGCTTTTCGTCTCATGGAACGTATGAACGATGAAGTGTTGACGTCACTTCTGTTGGATTATGCCATCCACGAAAATTCGAGCATTGCAATGGCCGCCATCAAATCCTTGGGGAGACTCAAGCCCAAGGGTTCAATAGAGCTTCTTTCTTCTTTGATTAATTCAGCTAAAGATGCAAAGCGTCTGATTGCTTGCTGCAGGGCTCTCGGTCAGATAGCGGACCCGGCTGGAATTGAACCACTTGCCAAATTAATGGTCCCCGGAAGTTTTTTTACATCCCGTAAAAGAAAGAATCCCCTGGTTCGCGCCACCGCGGCTTTCGCTCTTGCGCAGATATCGCATCCCCGGGTGGCCGAAGTGTTTTTTCTTTATCAGGAAGACCGTGATCCAAGAGTTCGACAATCCGCCCGAGACTATTTGAAAACAGTCAATATAACATGAGCAATGTGGGGACAGAATGGGGATAAAAATGACCCAATCACCAGGTTGAAGATCATTTATGTTAACGAACCTGCCTTTTCTCTACACAACCTCAAAATACAATTGTCATCGAAAATAGCCATGTCCACATATCAGAATGAATTTTAAAAACGAAAAGGGCAAACTCCTAAAAATGGATTTGCCATTATTGAAAAAACGATATCACCGCTGAAAAATATAGAATCAGTGATGATGCTATATATTGTGTCGTATGTTCATTTCCCTAATTTTCATATCCTGCTAATTACTTTCCGATTGAAAAAAAGAAACAATTGCTGGTCCCAGGTTCGTAAAATCTGAACATTAAATGTGCATTTTCACGGTAATATGTGCCATGCTGGTACAGCTTCGGGTGTTGTTTCGCGTACCGATCCCATTGCTCCCAAGATCTCCAATGGCCGGTATAGTCGTATTGATGTCCCTTATAATCGTATTTCACGTAATGACGATGTTTGTCATAAGGGCGTTCTCTGTACCCACGATACTTGTTGTAATCTGAACGTTTTTCGTAGTTGCGGCGACTCTGTTCCTTGTAATGTTTACGATTTTTTCGCTCCATTTCCTCCTGGTGTTTTTGATATTCCTTGTCCCCTTTTTTCTGCCATTCTTTGTGTTTGTCATTCCCCTTGTACCCATTGTCAGCAAATGCCTGTGTAGTTGTAAGAACGAAAAACCCGAAAAGAAAAGCAGCTATGACAGTGAAAACAATTATCGAAAATGCGCAACGTTTTTCTCCCATGGTTATTCCTCCAGAGTTAGTGTTTTCTGAATTAGATGTTTATATACCATAATAAGTTTACATTTAATTTAAAGAAACACATCAAAACTCAAGTCTGTTTCCCATAGTCGAATGCAGCCTAATACCGCTCTTTCTTTATTGCGTGCATAAACCTTCATGTTACGTAAAATTAAAGAGGCATTTCTGCCCCTGTCAATTCAAAAATTACCTAAGATTTCAGCATCTGACAAACTCTTCCCAATGGAAGCCGAGTTGGATCTTACTTATGACTTTTAACAAAGGAAAAGACGTGCGTAAATCCAAGAATATCTGTTATCAGTAATATGATAAATACGATCAATGCTGCACCAATTAACGCACCTACCGCATCACCCCCTGCCGGCAGTTGATCCATTCTCGATGCAACATTTTCAATTTCTTCATCGGTAAGGCTGTCTACACGCGCCTTTGCTTCTTCAGGATTAATACCCCAGTCCACCAGATGGTTGTGCACTTCAGAACGATCGAGAAACATTTTAATACGATTGCGTGAGAGATCATGTTGGGTTTGTTTGAGAATTTCAACGGTACCAACCATTGTTGCACGGGCTGGAGCTGAAATAATACTTAA
>JAJDND010000193.1 GCA_022340885.1 Desulfobacterales bacterium
GGCGGCATCGGTGATGTTGGGGATCGATCTATGGTTTTTGAATGCCGAGCTTGCGCATGCGGGAACGCAGAGTGGAAGGGTTCATGTCCAGAATCATGGCGGCGCCATTGGCGCCCTCGATGCGCCAGTGGGTGAACCGGAACACCCGCAGCAGCTCGATCTGCAGCTTCGGCGTCAATTCGCCCATCTCATCATAATTTGCACTTGAGAAAAAGGAAGAGAATCAGCAACTTTTATCGACAAAATTCTTATTGGTGATATCTCTCTTTCATGGTATGTTCATAAGTATGAAGGGTAAGAAAAACATCATCTGGAAACAACTATTGAAAGGCGGGACTTATGAAATCCATGTGGAAAACTGTTTTCATTTTAGGGGTTGGCTTCGCGCTGTTCTGGGGAATCGGCTGTGCGCCAACGCTGATTTCCGTCAGCAGCCCTGAGTTTCAAACTGCCGATAATTCTTACTATTCCGCTCAATTTGAACCACTTTCGGAAGGGAAAAATTTTTTCGACAGGTTTCGTCTTAAAGTCGTGAACAAGACCCCAAAAGATCTGGAAATCGATTGGAATAAAACCCGTTATCTTTATAACGGGCACGATCTGGGAATTTTTGTATTCAAAGGAATTCAACCCAAGGACATTAAAAATGCAACCATACCCCCTGATATCATTCCATCGGGACATACTTTTTCAAAAGAAATTTCACCTTTGAAACTTATAGCCCGTGAACCTCTGTCCGGTAAAGGACTCAACGCCGGAAAAATTACTCCCGGCCTGATCCCTGACGGGGAAAGTGGCATTCTCTTATTCATTCGACAAAATGACACCCCCGTTAAAGAAAAAATGACCGTCAAAATAACAGAAAAGAAGCTGCAAAAATGAAAGCCGGCATCATTGAAGATGGCGCCTGAAGGAAGGAGTTCCGTTTAGTGTTACAAATTTAAGCCTGCCATACCTTGGGTGGGCTATTCTATGAACTGCATGTTGAATCCCACAAAAATCTGCCACTCCGGATAGCCGGCTCCACGATCAGCCACCGATACCTGAGGTTCGACAAACACATTGAACACCGTTTTATTCCTTTTTATCACCTGTCCAATGCCCAACCCAAGCGGGATGCTGTAGTCGTCGTTTTGGAAATTATAAACCCAAATCGGTGCAGAACGAAGGTAAAGCCCCTTGCCAAGCTGATAAAATGCAAATGGTTGAAACGCACCGGTATTAACGCTGTTGCGGTCGTCAGCTCCTGCAAAGCTGCCCTGCCAAGTCAGCAAATAGCCATACTGGAACTTGGGAGACGCTGCGTTAAACAGAACGTTGGCAAAACCTGCGGACCACTTTTCTGAGCCCAATTCGTCCTTTGTCGCCGTCGGCATTGTAATTTGTGGCCCAATTCCGAAGCTCACCGCAGGATTTCCCGTTTTGAACAAATAGGAAGCAAAGACGTTCAAGTCTCCCAACCCCGTCTCATGACTTCCATCAGGCGGTGTTGGGTACGTGTTCAATGGAAGGGATGCCCGCATAAGCCAATTGGTTTTACCCAACGAAAAGGGTTGTGCATATCGAGCCCAAAATTGGTTGGCGTCGTCATCAGACTCTGTTACTTCGCCGATATAATAGTTTTGCAGGTTAAAGGCAATCATGTTCGCCAAAGGATTGTTGGCCTGGGCCGCTGAATTATCAGCATGCTGAGTGGCTTTTTTTTCTTCAGAAGAATTAGCAACTGCTGCGTTGCACAGCCATATGCTGATTAACAAAGACATGATAAATGGACCGAATTTCTTAGTCATATTCGTCGCCACCTCCTAACCTTTTAGCGGTGTCCTTGGGACATCATCAATCCAAGTAAGCACACCCTATTATAATTTACAACATTAGCAGTTATATTGCCCATTGTGTAATGTCAACTTAACTTTTACAAATTACCATTTTTTAAAAGATGAAGATACTAAAAAATGCGGATAGCGCTTCGGCCCATCTAAAGCGCGACAGCGTCGTCCGCTGCAATCGATTTTTAAGCAATCCAATAATCAACGGAGCAACTTATTGCAGATCTTTACATCCTTAATGACGAGGGACAAATTCTCTTTAGGTATGGTGAGAACTATGATGACCTTTAGGGAAGCGCTCCATTCATGCTTTAATGTCAATTTGATTGAATACCTCAAATTGGTTGGTCGCATAGTACTTTACGGGGTTGTCCTCAAGGTCAACCACGGTGATGTTTATCAGGTCTCCGGCGTTGATATCAGGTGGATCTGATTGCTTGGACTCGGCCAGTCGCCATGCCATTCTCCATATGGCAACCTCAGATTTCCAGGGCCCGTCATCCGGATCCGGGAAATAATCAGTGACAATTGCATCGTCAACCTGCCGTTGAAAACGGATGCGATATCCGTTTGGTTTTTTAGCCCAACCCGCGTCGATAATCTCGTAGGCTTCCTTTGATTTCATTTATCCCTCCATATAAGATTGTGTTCTGTTTTTTTCTGTATAGTGGACTTGCATTTGGGGCAGGGCCAAGGCGATTCCTTCTTGGTCAAAACGCAGTTTGATTTTTTCAAGGAGTTCGCGGTTAACCACAAATCGATCTAAATTGTTTGTCCAGCCCCGACCCGACAATTCGACATATCCTTTGTCAATGCTCATCACATATACGACCGGTCGGGGAGTGGGATCCACTCTGGGATCTTCGACCATAATGGTTTCAATAATCTGTTTGGCCTTCATTAAGTCTTCATCGTATAAGATATTAATCTCCAATTTAAATTTTCTGGTCGGGGTAAAATGGTAATTGATGACGACATCATTGAGGATTTTGCGATTGGGGACAAATACCGTTGTGCCGTCGAAGGTCTTCAATCGGGTGTTCAAAACGGTGATAGCTTCGACTTTTCCCAAAAGATCCGCCGCCTTAATCGTGTTGCCGACCTTGAAAGGGAGCGTCGGAATGAGGGGCCGGAACACCACGATTATGCCGATAGCAGCCAAAGTGAGAATAACCAAAAGTCGCATGACAGGCCTGGCAGGGATACCTATTTCGATGGCGGCATAAGAGACGATGGCACCTAACATCATAACACAAATAACATTGCGAATGGTAGCCCCTCTGGCAGGGCTGATGGGCAACTTGACGAATGCTTTTTTTAATAATTGATTTAACCATTTAATTAAAATAAGTCCAAATACGATAACTGCGGCGGCAATCATCAACTCCCGGCCGTATAAGGACATTGCGCTTACCATTCGTGCTATTTTTGCGGAATAACCTTCCATTGTTTATCTCCTCCACTTAACAAGTTTTTTTCTTTTACATAATGAATTGGAACCGTACTTGGAAGATGTTTGCCCTTCCATTCTCAATATAAGGTGATGCCCGATCCTTAACATATGCATGGATGTAGTTAAACATCACGCGAGTATTTCGACCTTGAATCCAGTTCAACCCTACGGTGAAATTGCTTTCTTTGCCTCCTTTTATAGTGCCGTCATTTAAATCTACATAGGAATGTCTTAATGCAAGTTCCCAGGCACCCCAATCGCCTTTCTTAGGATGAAATACAGGTTGCGGCTCAACCCCTGTAAAAACACCGATGGATTTGTTGTAATTTCGATGTTCTCCGGTAATAAAATAGCTCAAAAAAGCGTAGTATCCCCAAAAATCCGGATCACCTGCCGTATTGGCATCTAATGAAGCATGATAGCATTGACCCTGAAAAGACCATGGCCCATAAACCATTGCCAATTCTGCATTGACTGTGTCCCGCCTTTTTCCGGGAACAGGTCCCGTATCTACCAGCGTGTCGTCCGTGAGGCGAGACTCGGGCCTTGTACGAAACTGCATCGCATAATCCAAATTATCCTCGTTACGTAATCCGAAACTGTACCCTATTCCGAGATGAAGCATTGTTTTGCCGTTTTCATCATACACCGGTAGACCGAATACTCGGGCGGTTACGTCAAATCCATTGGCCTCACTGATTTGATCTGCACCTTGTCCCACCGTTGAAAAAGAACCCGTATTTAAAAAAAAACCCGCTCCCCAGTTTATCCGCCGGCTGGGATTTAAGCTGTCGTATCTAATACCAATATTGCGACCGGTACTAAAAGCCACATCGGGTAATGCCCTTTCCATAAAGGCAACCCTACTGATACTGGTGAGGTATTCGAGCGAGAACGGTTCTTTCATGTTACCGAATTTAATTTTCTTAAGAATGGGGTGTTTTAGATAGCGAATCCAGATATCCTGTATATCCCTTACGTTGGCAAAATCAATTCCCACCGTAAAGTCTATCGTATCATAGAAATTTCCATAGGTAGAGACGGTCAGCTTGCGAAAAAGTATATTGCCGCCATCCAGACCGGGAAATGCGTTTTGAAGCGCATGATCGGCATCAATGTTACCGCCGTCAACGAGGATTTGTCCATTGATCCTCAACTTTATGTTTTTCTGGCGGCTGTCAATACTAAAATAGCCGTCCTTCCAATAGTATTGCCAACCTCCAATTGGGCCCTTAATGCCCTGCCCTACCCTTTCAGACAAAGCCTTGTAAAAAGAATCGATACTTTCGCTTTGCTGAGTGTCGGCGAACACATTGCTGCCGGGACTAAAGATAATAAAACAAACGGCAAACACGGCAACAACAATGGAAAATGTCGGCTGATCATTCATGGTTAAAATGTATTGAAAAGTCTTATAACTGTTGAATGGGAAAAGGGCATCGCTTCAATCCATTTGCCAATAAACTCAATGACATTAGCTGCCGTTCGCCGTTTATATAAGCCTAAAACCCTCGGACCAGTCCGCTGGTAGCATTTATATTGTTGTTTTCGACGTTGACGTTTTAAGGGTTTCACACGATGTCGGATAAGAATTTATAGCACATGTTCCATATCAAAAAATTGGTGCGATGTCTATGACATCACACACATAAGCCCGCTTAAATCAACGCATAATTGAACTTCAAGACACATTCCACATACAACGTCTGTGCGCTGTAACCTTTAGCATACCGCTTTCTTGTTTCGGTCTTCCCTGCTCTACCCGTTAACTCCTACCTAAGTTGAGCGATTTTCAAGTTTGCCGCAGATACAAGGAAGATGTTGTTTCGCTATAGTCGTCTATGCGGAAAGACATCTGACACAGTAGATGTGGTGAAATTGAAAATCCCGTTGGGTTTCAAATTATTGAAATTCAAAATGATAGAATACCTTAAAAATATTGTTAAATTAACCATTTCAAAAATTTGAAACGCTCAGCTTAGGTCCTAGATTATGGATTGCATCACCAATGCTTTATAAAGATAATCCGTCACCAAACGCCCAAAAGAATGAAGGCCTTATATTTGTGAGAATCAAGAAAATATTGAATAACGAATGTTTTGTTACAATTGAGATCACAAAGGAGGCCCATGAAAGAAGAGCCGGGCAGTGAAGTGTGAAGAAAAAAATGATTAGAAGTGGTTTCAAAACCTTCAATCGGCTTCGAGGTCAAGGCGGGCTGAGCCGGCCAACCGCAGGAATATCTGGAATATTTCGAGAATTAGACCGCTAAAGTATGGTGGCGGGTTGAAATTTGAGTTCGACGCAGATATTAGCGAAAAAGACGGTTTTCTTTTGGAACAATTTAGAATCCTCCGCCCCACCTATACTGCCATGAAATTCCCAAGGTGTCAAAGTTGGTACCGGTGCGAGTGGAGACACCGGAGCTGGCATACAGCTTAATCGAGTTGTGGCGATTTACGGGCAAAGCGAGGGTGGCGCCCACGCGTGTGTTTTCCTCAAGCGTATCACCTTTTATTCCGTTGATGATGGTTTGTCCACCCCAATAATATGTTCCGTCCAGAGCACACCATATGCCAGATTTAAAATTGTAAATGATGTGTCCCTGGACAGAATAAATAGGATCAACTTTGAGCGTGTTTCCTTCGAGAAAATCATTGTTCTCCGAATAGAATGTTACACTTCCCATCAGTTCCATGATTATGGGCCCGGCGGCTTTTGATATCCCGATTCCTGGCTCAAAGGACCAACGATTGGTGCCGATGTTGACGAGTTTACTCGAATCGTATTGACCGGCCGGAGGGGTGACCTGAAGACTGGTACCCACGATGACGTTCTGTCTATAATCTGCGAACTCTTTCAACGAAAGCGCGGGTGCCCCATATACGTTAATTGATAACTTAAACCGTGGGTCAGCGAACCCACAAATATTTCGTTCCTTCGGTTCTCCTTCAAATTTGGCAGATCCTGAAACGCAGGCATAAGGTGCCTCAACATTGAACTTGCTGGACATGCCCCATAGATCGAATGTGTGAACATAAGCAAGAATAAGGGTGTGCACATCAAGCTTAGCATCCTGTATGGGGACTGCGGGATCCAATGACAAACCACCTTGTGAATAACTGTAACCCGCTAGCAAAAAATTCAAACCCACTGGTGCATTTGAATACGCTCTTGGCTCCAAATCCTGCGCATGACCCCTCAAAGCCACCATGAAAAGGACCGCAAGAAATATCAACACCAACAGAGCTCTCTTATAACAACACATTGACAAGTATCACCCTTCCTCGATCTCGGCATCCGTAGTAACCTTTTTTAGAACAGTATAATAATAAAACAGACAAATCAAATGCTTTTCACTCGTCGTAAATTACCATCATTCACAGGAAAAAGTTGACATCAACTTGCTTTCCTGTGTGACTCATCGGTTTTTTCCGTCTCATGGTGTCAAGCTTGGTATTGATTGGTGGTAACGTACGAATAACAGTTACCACCTAAACGTTACTCCGATTGCGGGTCCGCTGAAGTTCATATCGTCGATAGCACCGCCTGAGGGCAAGTCGTAATACAGGTAACGCCAGGTGGCCACGACCTCACACCATCGAAACGTGTAGCCCAGTCCTGCAATACCTTGCCAGGTAAAATCGGAGTCGCCCGTGCCGACATCAAGATAGAAGGGTACAAACCAGGATTTTTGGGCGCCAAACGCGAATCTGCCTCTTAGACCGATAAGCGCGTCCCAGTTTGTAAGGTTTGCCTCTCCGGCGCCGGTACGGTCAGGGACGGGAATCGACCCGACGTTGCCGGTGGCAACCCAATTCACCTTCTGCTCGATATCGAGGTACCGCGCCCCTGCAACAACATCCAGCGTCATCCCGGGCTGGTCAAGTGTGCGGTAGTACCCGGTTAACGTCCAAATCCAGCTGTTCAGATCCAGGTTTACATTGGCACTCGCGTTGACCGGCAACCCAATGCCGCCGATGGTCGCCTCACGGGTGCCGGTTTGTGAGTCTCCGACATCCATGTAAATCAATTTTTAAAAGGTGGCTTAGGGAGGCGGGCTTGTCAAAACATTTGATATCTTGCAATAAAGTCAGATATCTTTACGTTAAGGGTGAGATACGGATAACCGGGAGCGCGGCCTTGATGCAGAACAGATGTTGGAATTGCAATAAATCGTTCGAACTCTGGGCGGGTCAGCCGTCGCTCTCCATGAAGTCGTTCGAAAGTCCCTGCAATTCAATCATTCATCCGTTTCAACCAAAGCGGCGGGATTGAGATTCCCCACCAGCACCTTGAAACACGGTCCGGCGCGTGCCGAACCCAGTGAAGGATTCGGCACGTGTGCTCGACGATCAAGATAGTTGGTCACTTACTCGCTCGCCTTGTTGTTCCGCTGCGCCGCTTCGAGTTTAACGCGGCCCGCCCTGCATATGTTGGATCGGGCTGCCATCCACCGCCGTCGCTTGCGAGGCATCGAGCTTCTTGATGTCCTCGGGCGACAACTTGGGCCGGTTCACCTTGATCGTCAGCTTTTCAAGCTTGGCGGTCAGCGGGAACGGGGGCTTGTAGTCGGCGTCATTCACGCCGGTCAGTGTGTCAGAGCCGATGTCGAAGCTCTCGTCCCATTGCAGGATCATCGGCAGCGTTTTCTCCATCTTTTTGGTATCTACGACCTTTCCGTCCACCTTGAGCGTGCCGGTGCCGGGTCGGGCGAGACCGCTCATGTTGTTGAACGCGAGCGTGCCGACGCCGAGGCCTTCATACTTGAAGTCAAACTCCAGTGTGTGCCTGCCGGGCGTAAGCGAATCAGGCCCTTCCCACTTGATGCGCTTGAGGTCGATCAGGTTCCAGAGGAACACCGGTTTGCCCTTGAGCAGGTAGAAGCCGTAACCGGCGAAGCGTCCGCCTGACGTGAGGATCATGCCCTCTGCACCGCCCTCGGGCACGTCAATGTCCGCAGTGATGGTGTACGAACTGTTGAGCAGGAATGGTGAATCACCCTGGGGCAGACCGACCATCGGACGGGTGTAGACGAACTCGGTGCGACCGGCGGTGATATTTGGCCGCGGGGCCACGATCCGGGCCGCCACCGAGGCGTCCATCGGGAAGACCTGATATTTCTTCGCTTCCGCGACGAACTTCTTACGCATCTCGGCCACCTTTTTCGGGTATTTCGCAGCGATGTCTTCGGCTTGGCTGAAGTCCTTGGTCAGGTCATAAAGCTGGAA
>JAJDND010000198.1 GCA_022340885.1 Desulfobacterales bacterium
TCGTTCATAACCGCCGGATATCAGCTTTTCGACCAGTCTTTCCCGATCCAGATCTTCACCTGCCATCACCAATTCGGCATAATTAATGATTTCCCTTTTAGGGATAATTTTCTGCATGACGGCCGGCATGGTCGTCACTACCAAAGGGGGGGTGTCACCGACAATGAGTTGGTACAGCGACCGGATTCTTTTGGCGGCTGTTTCATTGTGATATGAAAAAGACTTAAACGGTGAAATATTATAAGGCGGGAAATAGATGAGCGGGGAACCGGGCGTGTTCAAAAAAAAATCCAGATCTTCGAGGCAGGCTTCCGCTTCCTTAGTCGACGCGGTGATAACAACCACAGGCGCCCGGTATTGGGAATATATTCGTTGGACAAGATATGATCTTTCCGCTCCGGACACCCCCGTTACGACCCGATGGCAATCGTTGTAACGGTTTGTATCAAATAGATATTGTATTGATATTTTTTCTTGATTTTGTATCATAAACAAAGTAGGTAATTTCGAGTTGGTTCACTTCGCTCACAATTGGAATGTTGGCGCTCCAAAACGTTTGATTATGCCGGCGTAGCTCAGTTGGTAGAGCAGCTGATTCGTAATCAGCAGGTAGGCGGTTCGAATCCGCCCGTCGGCTCCAATAATTTCATGGAGTTACAGACAGGCAGAGTCTTCCTTATGGGGGATTGTGACAGTTTTGTGACACAAGTCATTTTCAGGGGCGGTTAATCCATTTAACAGATTGACCGCTTTCTTTTTATGCTTATGCGATAGATGAGCATATCTCAACGTCATTGTCATTGTTGTATGCCCTAAAAGTTCCTGAACGTCTTTCAAAGTCCCGCCCTTCATTACCAACCGGCTTGCAAACGTATGCCTTAAATCACGGAACTTGAAATCCACTATGCCCGCCCGCTTTAACGCTGCAATAAAGCTGCCTTTTACGTCGCTTATTGCCTTGCCTTTATAAGTGAATACATGTTTTGATGTAAGATGCTGTTGCTTTCTAATTTGTTTAAAAACTCCCTTTAATTCATCATTATTGGGATTTGCCTTGCTTCATTCGTTTTGGTCTTATCCAGATAAATAAACCCGTTGCGAATCTGTTCCCACTTCAGACCGAGAATCTCGCTTTTCCTCATGCCTGTATGTAAAGCACAACTAACAATTCTACGCAAGAAAGATGGACAGGCTTCAAGTAATTTTGTGATTTCCTCATCCGAAAGGAAACGCATCCGTTTATTATTTTCCTTTATGATAAGAGATTTGCCTTTATCAAACGGGCTTTTTTCAACCATATTCCATTCGACCGCTTTTTTAAACATATGGCGCAAGCAAGACATTTCACGATTAACGCTTGCATCGGTTCGGATAGTTCCATGCTGTGTTAAATGTTCCTTTATATAATTCTTGTAAGTTTCCACATCGTAATATCTGATGTTTATCAAAAGCGTTTTTTCTCCGAAATAATCACGAAAATTTGTAAGAAAGAATCTTTTGGCCGTTTTAAAGCTCTTCTGATTCTTATAGTTTTCTTGATATTTGGAAAGCAGATTACCAAAGGTGGTTTTGTATTCTTTTTTAACGTCCAGATACCGGCCCTCTGCAATGAGTGAAACACGGTTGCCAAGTTCCGCCTCGGCATCCTTCTTTTTCTTGAAGGATCTTCTTACACGCTTTCCGGTAGGGTCAAAGTAGTCTATTTGATAGCCTTTTCCCCGCTTTCTTATCGTTGCCATAAAGCCCCTCGCTTTCCCCTTGAGTTTATCCACGGGCAGGATGATCAGGGACACCATCTTTTCAGCCTGCAGCGCCTAGCCCGTGGGTTTTTTTAAAGTACATTGAAATGTACTAGTATATGATTATATTAATAATAGTTAGATATATTTTATAGTCTAACTGCCTCAAACCCTCGAGCGTACCATCCCACGGTACAGCGTAAGCTCTCGGGGGTTTCCTTATATTCAGTATCAATGCAGGTTCCTTAAAGCACCTATCTTGTTGGGTTTTTTATTATAATCTTTCAATATTCCTCGGTGAAAATAATTATTGACAAGCAATAAGACCTTTCTTAATTTAAGGTAGAGGGCCTTCTGGGGATGTGTAGGTTGTCTATTGGGAGTTAGGCTATAAAGAAGCATATCCAGAAGGCCCGTAATTTTTTTAGACAAGAAATACGATCACATACTCCCCTATTTTTTCCCCGTCCCAAAAAAAGCGCCTGAAGGTTTTCCCTCGGCTCACGATATAAACCGCCCACAACGTCACCGCTGCGGGTTCCTTCAAGCGCTATGTTTGTTAATTGATTTTTCATATCGTGATTTAGGATTATTGCTAACTTCTCAATTGTTCTTAATTATACTTACTTTTTAAGTATTATCAAATCTTTTTCTTTTATTTTTAATAAAAGTGTCATATGGATAAAATATGGAGAAAGTAAGCCTTTCATTTAAAGTTGACTCCCGTATTAAAAAAGCCCTTGAATCTCTCGGACGCAAGGAAAACAGGTCTTTGAGCAATTATGTCATTACCCTATTTATGAAACACCTTGAAGAAAAGGGCATTGACTGGGAAAAACCCACCCAAAAGGGGGATATATGACTAAAAAAACAAAAAACGGGCCAGCAGTCCCGATTGATCTTACCGCGAGTCCAATAACTGTTAAAGTAACTCCAATTAAAAAGAAACCTGTTGAAATTGTTTATGATTCCACAACCCCTTCAGGTAAAATTATTAAAGATTCGCTAAATGCTTCAGGCATAAACCTCTTGGAATATTATATTCAAAAGACTACTGAGACTTTTGAAAAAAGCAGGGGGTTAATAGATGGAGGTGGTAAATTATCCATCATCTTGCCTGACTTCTTAGGTGGCGGAGGTCTTGAATTTGTAAAACTTCCCCAATCCACAATTAAGACTACAAAAAAATAGCCTATTCATTATTGGGTGGCGGGTCAAAAACCCGTAACCGAGAGGTTGCCATGGACTGACTAATACAACCCCATTTCTTATAGAGGTGGGGTTTTGTGTTTATGATATCTGTACATCAATTGTCGTTGTGAATAGTTTGATTATCAAGAAAGTACAAGTCTGGAAAAGCACCAATTTTGATGCTGGATTGTATGATATCACAGGTTCGTTGTGGGATTTGATAATCTCAATATCGTAAAAATTTCAAGCCTCATATTCCACGTTTTTTATTATCAAATATCCGGCAGATATCCATTATCTGCAATCAAGCACACCTTCCTTTTTGAAACAAACTCCATCATATATTCATAATAGACGCCTATAGTCTTTCCAATAAAAAATATGGCTTTTTACCACCATATATTGTATTAGAATATTCTTGACATACAACATATATCGTTTTATGTTCTATTTAGTGGTAAATAAGCGTAGATCTATTTTGAGGATATGCTTAATTGATATCGTCTGATTTTCAAAAATTAAGGTCAACTCTATGCTCAGTTAGGGTGACAAATCACCGACCTAAGTTATGGTCGTGGTTTAAATATTAGAAATTAACCCTTTACATCGTATCAATAAATTAGAGGAGGAATTGACCTATGAAAAGTGAAGTCATAACAGATGATGGAAGTAGATTCCCACGGGCTTACGCCCGCGGTCCTCAGCTGAATTTTGATAGACGTTCTGGTATTGACAGGAGGGAGTTTTCATACACAGCACATTTTCCAGAAAGAAGATCGGAAAAAGATCGTAGGGGAAAATCTGATATAGTAGCGTTAAGAATAATTAGAGCAAAGGCCACACAGAAAAACAGAAATATCGTAGTAGTATAATATATTGATGATGGGATAAATTATGATAAAATTAGGGCCGCCGTTAGAAGAAATGAGACCAATGTTATTTGAAGACATTTTTCTATCACGGTTGAAATTGCTCATAATCATGGCCAAAGCTTATTTAAAAGATTATCCCATCGGAAAGTACCGCAAATCTGCCATCATCGAAAACGCCCATCACGTTTTTTATCATTCCCTGCAATTAATCAGTCAAATAAACTTTTCCGAAAACTACGAGTCAGAAAGTCAGTCAACACCTACGTCCGAGATAGACATAGAGGAGGAGCGTAAGTTTCATCAAAGGGTTCAGCTCCTTTCAGTTATGGTTAAAGCAGCTGCAGAAAACCGATTGACAGAAAATTTCAGGAAAAAAGCCCTTCAAGAAAATTTGGATAGAACCTGTGAAACGCTGATTTTTACATTCCACCTTAAAGATTTCGAATTCCTTAAAGTAGCCTGAGAATATACTGTTATACTTTTTTTCCCGAATGAGAAGTATCATTCTTTGAGTTGTTGGTATTGTTATGTAGGTTTAAAGGGATAGCTTTAATATATGTAATCTGAACCAATTGATGTTTGGTTGTGCTTTTGGCAAAAAATCTGTCCTTCTTATGATTTCGTTTAGTAACCTTCACCTTTAGGAACTTGATGTTTCAGACACGTAACCATTAATTCCCACCTCATTCACTTACGCCCGTATATTGCTTTTTCGAATAATGCTCTAATAACCCCCATAGTCCAATTAAGTAACATCTATTATATCTGTCTATGTCTACAGCTTTCCATAAATTTAGCGAAAATTCATTATCTGCCCTCAATTGACTTCTATAAGGCCCCCAGTAAAAACACCGCTTTTTGATACTATATATTGTGTTATTTTGTTCTTGACATACAAAATGCATAATCTTATACGGTTATTAAATAACTATTCGTTTAACATTTGATTTAAAAAAAATAGTTTGCCATGAAACCTGCATAACTCCATAACTGAGGAAAGCAATTAGGGACAGATATCTATGGTTAAAAACATTGGTTTTGTTTCCACACGCTTTTCAGGCACAGACGGGGTTACAATGGAAACCAGCAAATGGTCGGAAGTTTTAAGAAAAATAGGCCATAGCTGTTTCTGGTTTGCTGGTGAATTGGACAGGGACCCCCAAAAGAGCTTTCTTGTTCCCGAAGCGCACTTTAAGCATGAAAAGAATCAGTGGATCAATGAACGGATATTTGGACACAAAGTTCGAAGCACTGCCGTAACTGATAAAATTCATGATCTTAAAATACATTTAAAGATTCAGATTCGAAAATTTATTTCACAATTTAATTTGGACCTCCTTATTGCCCAGAATGCTCTTACCATTCCGTTGCATATCCCTTTGGGAATCGCCTTGACCGAAATTATCGCAGAAACTCAGATTCCCACGATTGCCCATCACCATGATTTTTATTGGGAAAGGACACGGTTTTCCGTAAATGCCGTGGGAGATTACTTGCGCATGGCGTTTCCTCCCAACTTGAATAATATCGAACATGTAGTTATTAATTCCGCAGCCAAAGAAGAGCTTGCGCTACGAACAGGGCTTTCCTCTACGATAATTCCCAACGTTCTTGATTTTGAAAACCCGCCGGAAGTGGATGAAGATAAAACCATAGCCTTTCGCGATTCAATGGAACTTGGGCCACAAGACCGTATAATTCTGCAACCGACACGTATTATACAGCGCAAGGGAATTGAACATTCCATAGGGTTGGTAGAAGATTTAAAAGATCCTCGATACAAGCTAGTCATATCCCATGAAGCAGGCGATGAAGGATATGAATATGCCGAGTGGCTTCAAGAAACAGCTCGTGACCGAGGGGTCGATCTAAGATTAGTGAGAATGCGTGTCTCAGATCCAATAAATAATAAAGAGAATAACAATGGAATGCCGACACTTTGGGATATTTATCCTCATGCCGATTTTATTACCTATCCCAGCCTGCATGAAGGATTTGGCAATGCGTTTCTTGAGGCTGTTTATTTTAAAAAGCCACTACTTATTAACCGGTACGCTACATTTGTAACAGATATTGAGCCTAAGGGATTCGATCTGATTGTCATGGATGGCTTTCTCACTAAAAAAAATGTTCAAAGCATAAAGGAAGTTTTACAATCACGCGAGAGAAAAGAGAGGATGGTAAATTATAATTATGAGGTGGCTGAGCGGAACTATTCCTATGCAATCCTTCGGCGGGGATTAAACAATGTTCTGACAAATTTCTTTGGAATGGAAGTTTAATTGTGTTCCATCCTTTAAATCGAATATTCACGATTTCTTCCTTCTTAAACCCTTAATCCATAAACCTCTATTATGGTAACGATTTCGATATGAACCATCAATTCGAAACTTGTGTGTTCTGCAGAGACTGTCGAAAAACCATAAATTTAAGCTTTTGATGTTCGTAACTATTTGATTTTGTTATATGTGACATTGTAAAAATTGTCCTTTTTGGACTTTTTCGACAATCTCGCAAGGTGTCCCAAGAATTTCGAGCCTTAAATCTTTAAAAATAACACAAAGCCTATAAATAAAGCCATCATTTATGTCTTCCATAACATCCCCGCAATGAAACCCGGAAGGATTGAAGGGCAGGGCAACCGGGAATTGCCTTTTCGGGAGCGACCCTATCCCTTCAAAAATTGTGACATAATGTAACAAAAACTATTTTTATTGACTATTTTCTTTATATTGTTTATACGATAAATACTAATAAAAGTTAGTTAGTTAAGTCTTTTCATAGACTTGTGTATTATGTCTGTTTCTGATTCGTAATCAGCAGGTAGGCGGTTCGAATCCGCCCGTCGGCGCCACCTTTTTAAGGGTTTTCGATAGAAGCTATCTCAAAATTAGGATTTTCGTTCGATATCAAGACGAGGCCGAGGATCAACCCGCAGGCATACTATTATAGTATGTCGAGGACTTGGTACGAAAGCTCAACGCCGATATCGGGCGAAAAGACTTTTTCAGATAGCTTCTATGTATTCTGGAAACTTTTTTGCTTCTTGCCGCCAGCAAAAGGTTTTTCTCAAAATCGGTATAACCCAATTCATATCATATGCAACCGGCGTTTATGGCCCGGCAAACAGGCTTAAATCAAAAATATAAGGAGATGTCGTGAGTTATAAAATAGGATTTGCAGGCACCGACGGAAGAACCCTTCTCAGTGCTCTGGTCACCTCCACATCAACGAGCGAGCACAGCCAAAACGATTTTCAGGGACTGGTTATTCGAGGAATGCCGGCCATGGCGCCATTCGCCAGCGCCATGAAATGGCCGGTGGCGTTCATCCCGACATCCGACAACTCCAAAAACGGCTATGCCGCAGCGATCATTGAGGCCTTAAAGAGAAATGACATCGACTGTGTGATGCCGATGCCGGAAGACCTGCTCCTTGACGGACTGGTTGATGAATTGGAATCTGCCGGTTATTCAAACCATATTTTAGGATTTACCCAAAAAAGCGCCTTTATCGAAGGTGACAAGATCGCATGTAAACATCTTTGCCGTGAATACAATATCCCCGTTGCAGATCAGTGGGTTGAAGTCGATGCCCGGGATTATGAGATGGTTTTAAAAACGTGTTTGTCGCTGATCGACCGGTTCGGGGGCGCCGTGTTGAAGTATCCTTACAGCGCAGGGGGCAAGGGATCACGTATTATTTTAAATGCCTGGGAAATCAAAGAAGTTTATGATACGCTGATCAATGATTACGGAAAAAGTTATAAACGATTATTCGGGAAAAAATCGGTATGGCCGCTTTTGATCGAATCGAGAATGTCGGGGGTCGAGATATCTTTGAATATTCTGATCGATAAAAATGGGCATTTCCAAATCCTTCCCACCTCGATGGATTATCCGGAACGGTTTCCCGGACCGGCCAGCAAAGATAATCCCATTACCGGCGGAATGGGCAGCATATCCCCGCATCCCATGGAAACGCCCGCCCTGATGGAAATGGCGGCTGAAAATATCGTCAAACCCCTTATAACCGCCCTCAGGGAAAAAAATATGCTGCGTCCATGCCTGGTATACCCGGGTTGCTTTTTATCTTTTGATGACAATATGATGCCCACAAGAATTCGCGTCTGTGAAATTAATATTCGTCCACCGGAACCCGAGTGGCAGCCCATCGTTCGACGAACCCGAAATCTGGGCGCATTGATTCGAGCCACAGTTGAAGGCCGTCTGAACGACGTTCAGCCCGAAATCCGATGGGATCAGATTTCCATCTGTACGGCCTTGGTAACAGGACCCGGAGGTCCTCAGAACCAAAAAGGGTATCCCTGGTCCTGTACCAAAGGAGAGCCCGTGGATATCGATTTCGGCTACCTGAAGAAAAAAAAGATTCAGGTGATTCCCTCTGCCATGACATATTCGGACGAAGATCGAATTTTCAAATCCGACGGCAGCCGGGTGGTATACTGTAATGTCAACGCAAGCGTCAAACCTGGACAAAGCAAGGCAAAAACGGCCGAGCAGCTACGCAGGAAAGTATTGGCGGCTATTGAAAACGGCAAAATAAGGGTCATACCCCGTGAGAATTCAGACGGAAATCGGCTGGATCTGAGAAATGATATTGGAAACCACTTCGATATCGCCGAAGGATTGCTTCAAGAAAAGCAGCAAGACGCAGGCAAAGCGTCCTGAGATCCGTTCGACCATTGATTGTATCATGTCAAAAACTTACCCCATCACACTTTTTAGTTGAACCGTCTTGACAAACGCATTTATTTTGGCATACCGATAATAAATAAGCTAAATCACAGGAGGATATTGAATGAGTGATTTGGAGGAAGAAAAGCTGAAAGCAGAAATTGATAACATTATGATAAGGATTAACAAGATCATTAAGAAAATTGAGGGCAATGAACCGGTAACTGGCTGTAACTCGAAACAAAAAGAAGAATGACGAAGTTCCATATCACAGGTTTTGTTCAAGATTCACAACGGAATTATTTGATTAGGAGGCGACATGGCATTAACAAAAAACGACATTATCACGAGTGTGCACGAACTCGGTTTTACCAAAAAAAAATCTGTGGAGGTCATTGAAACGTTATTGGAAATTATGAAAAGCACTCTTGAAAACAGCGAAGACGTCCTGATATCGGGATTCGGCAAATTTTGTATCAAAAAGAAAAAAGAGCGCAGAGGTCGAAACCCCGCAACCGGCAGCGACTTGATGTTAAAGGAACGCAAGGTCGTCACCTTCAAGTGCTCGGGAAAATTAAGAGACAAAATCAACGGTCAGTGAGCATCCGGTGAGACCTTTGAAATCGAATGAACTTCTTATTGCCCCCTTTGTTCACCGCCTTAACGAAAGCCACAGGAACTGATAGGGGGCAAGCGTTATTGCCTCCGTTCGAAAATCATCGCCTGAAATGAGGTCCTTCATCAAAGAAGGCGCCTTTGCATCAGACAGCGACACGTTGACCCGGCTGGATGAGACATTGGTGACGGTATATATCGTTTGCGCCTTTGAACGTCTGACAACGACAAACACCTTTGGATCGATATGATGTAATTCAAAGTCCGCCTTTGGATGAAAAGCGGGCTGTTTTTTTCTGGTTTTGATCATATGAATAAAAGGATAAAAGATCCGGGAGCGAAACGTTTCAGGATCTTTTAGCTGCGACAAGACTTCATCCACCTGCAATTTCTCACGGTTGACGGCTCTTTGACGCTGGGTTTGGCGTACGCCCTCCAGCCAGTTTTTTGACCCTAAAATACTGTGGATATATATTGCGGGAACCCCCGGCAAGACAAGCTGGATGGCCTGGGAAGCCAGAAACCTGGGGATGTGCAGGGGATCGTTTTTATGTTCGGGATTTAACAGTGCATCGACATAGGTAATGTTGAGCTCATAGGGACTGTTGGAACCGTCAGGATCTTTTTTGTAGGAAACCTCCCCACCATTTTTCTTTACGATATCAATGAGTTTTTCAATTTCGTCCCGAGCCAGAATCCCTTCCAGCGGCCGTACGCCGATGCCGTCATGGGACGCCGTAAAGTTGAAAAATGTGTTATCCGGAGAATTTATCCGTAAACATTCGGCCCATCGGGACAGTACACCGGCATCCTGCCGAATAAACGTATAAAGAAGCAATGGCGGCAAGGTAAAATTATACACCATTTGCGCTTCATTCCTCCCATCACCAAAATAACTCACATTCTCCGGATGGGGGACATTGGTCTCGGTAATCAGAAGTGTATCCGGCGCAGCCACATCCAGTACTTTGCGAAAAAGCTGTACCATTTGATGGGCCTGCCTTAAATGAATGCAGGGGGTCCCGATCTCTTTCCAAAGATATGCAACGGCATCGAGTCGAATAACGGCGGCCCCCTTTGTAACATAAAAAAGCAGGATTTTTATCATTTTTTCGATAACATCCGTGCTTTTATAATTCAGATCAATCTGATCGGCACTGAATGTGGTCCAAACATGCGCGGTATTGCCGGATGTTTTTTCAAATGGCGTGAGCAGGGGCAGGGAACGGGGCCTGGTCACCCGGGATAAATCGGTTGAGGGATCGACCTCGATGGCCAGATCCCTGTAATCCGGTCTTTCATCCAGATAGTACTGAAACCAGGGACTCTTGGAAGAGACGTGATTGAGCACAAGATCGAACATCAACCGAAATTCGCGCCCTATGCGTTGAATATCCTCCCAATTGCCCAGTTCGGGATTAACCGCAAAAAAATCGATCACCGAAAATCCGTCATCCGAAGAATAGGGAAAAAACGGCAGAATGTGGATGGTCGAAAACACATCTTTAAAGCGGCTCTCGGCAAAATTATTCAGTGTTTCCAAGGGAGCCTCTCCGGTTTTATTCAACGTATCGCCATAGGTGATTAAAAATACATCCTTTTCTGAAAAATCGGTCTTTTTCCGGCTTTTCAAATCCGAATGTCCTTTGATTATCGGCAAAATTTTCTCGAACGCCGCCCGTCCGGCAACTTCACCATAAACATCGTTGAGAAGGTGTTGAATCTCAGCCAGATTTTCCAATTTTTCCCCCTGTTTTTATATTTCTATAATATTCATCAATTATACCCAAAGCGGCAGTATTTTCAAGAGACTATAGCTCGATGTCATACCGATCGGAAAACTGCGGAGAACGAAGCCCGTCAGGAAGGAACGGGATAAAAAGGCATGCGAAAAAATAGCCGCCCCGTTGAAATACCGGGACAAGCCGTCATATGTGTAATATTCCGAGGATTATTTTTTGAGCATAACCCCAGTGAAATAGGC
>JAJDND010000201.1 GCA_022340885.1 Desulfobacterales bacterium
CGCGATGACGCTCACCAGCGAGGTGGTCTTGAGCATCGAGATGGTCTCGTTGCCGGTGGGCGGGATGATCACCCGCATCGCCTGCGGCAGGATGATGCGGCGCATCGTCAATAGCCGCGACATGCCCAGCGCCGAGGCCGCCTCTGTCTGCCCCTCGTCGACCGAGAGGATGCCGGCGCGGACGATCTCGGTCATGTAGGCGGCCTCGTTGAGCCCCAGCGCCAGGATGGCGGCGACGAACGGGGTAATCAGCTCGTTGGCGTTCAGGGTGAAGCTGCCCCAGCCGATGACCGGATAGAGCGCGGTGATGTTGAACCAGAAGATGATTTGCACCAGTACCGGGGTACCGCGGAAGAACCAGATGTAGAACCAGGCCGCGCCTGCCACCAGCGGATTGGGCGACAGCCGCATCACCGCCAGCACGACGCCCAGGAAGATGCCGATGGCCATCGCGATGACTGTGAGTTCGAGGGTGAGCACCAGGCCATTCAGCACCCGCATCGAGAAGAAAAACTGCCAGACAATGCTCCACTCGAAGCGCGAATTGGTGGTAATCGAATACAGGGCCGCCAGCGCCAGCAGCAGCACCAGCGTGCCGGCGATCCACCGGCCGGTATGGCGCACCGGTATCGCCTTGATCAGCTCAGGAGCTTCCCGCGGCAATGATCTTCTCCCATCGAGCGCTCATTGCGCTCATTGTATTGTCCATATCAACCTGAACCGGTCCCGCGCGACCGGGCATGTAGCGAAAGACCGGGAATAACGGGAAGGGCAATGCCCGCTCCCCTTCATTCCCCTCGCGGTTTATTGTGTGGCGACATTAATCTTCGAGGTCTTCAGTGCCCCTTGGCTGATGCCCCACTTGTTCAGGATCTTCGCGTATTCACCGTTCTTTATCAGGTGCTCGACGGCAGCTCGTATCGGCTTGGCCAGGCCCGAATTTTTTGGCACAACGATGCCATAGGGCACGTTGTTATACGCCTTGCCCGAAAGTTTGAATTGTCCATGGGATTCCTTGACAATCCACGCGGCCACCGGCGAATCGGCCATGCCCACCTGGGCGCGGCCACTGGCGACGGCGAGATTGGCGCCGTTCTGATCGGGAAAGACGGAAACGGTCACCGCGCTCTTGCCGGCAGCGGTGCATTTCTTGCTCTGGGCATAGGCGTCGTCGACCTGGATCGTGCCCTTTTCTATGGCCGCCGTCTTGCCGCACAGGTCGTCGAGCCCTTTGATCTTCGCGCCGCCATGCGCCTTCACATAAAAGGAGGTGCCGGCGACGAGATAGGTGACGAAGTCGACGACTTTCTCGCGTTTCTTAGTATCGCTGAACGCTGACATGCTCAGGTCATACTTGCCCGCCTGCAGGCCCGGGATGATGCTATCGAAGCTGGCGTTGACGAATTTGAACTTCACGCCCAATACCTTGCCGATGGCGTGACCGAGATCGACATCGGCGCCGACGATGGTCTTACCGTCCTTGCCGATGAATTCCATCGGAGCATAGCTGGCGTCGCTTGCCACGGTGAGCACGCCTTTGTCCTTATATTTCGCAGGCAGACCGGCGGCGCTTACGCTGGTGGCGGTGACGATGGCGACCAGGACCAGAGCCGCGCCCAAGCCGAGCGCGCGGCTGATCGAATGTTTCAACGATTGGTGAGTTTTCATAGATTCTCCTTTAAGTGGGTGATAAGGAATCTCTTTTTACGGGAGACCTAACAACGGACTCCCACATGGTGGACCACTAGATCGGCCATAGTTAGGAACTTTCACGAAATAATATTCACACTCTATGATTTACTCGGAAGTATTTTTGATAACCATAGGAAATTCAAAAGAATTTGTCAATTTATATTTTAAAACATAATAGCCTCCGGTTAACACCAAGTTCACTTGCCGGGAACCCAATGAGGACTTGGCTAAAAGTAACGTTGAATGCTGAAGCCCTATAAAAAAAGTGCAGTATTTGGAAAGGAGAACACAACTGACCTGAATAAAGTGTTCGGTGTTCAGCTGGCAACCGCTGCGCGGTCCAGAGTTCGGTGTTCGGTGTTCAGAGTTCAGCGGTTTCTAGTTTAAGGGGTCCAGATTCATTTGTTCTTAGGAAATGGAAGTTATCCTTCAACCTTAACCTTTAAACTCCTGTGAACACTGAACACTGAACACCGAACACTTTTCAAATTCGATCCACCGATAGTGAACAGCATTCGTTCGAAGTTAAAACATGCAAACACATCCGGCCAGTTTCATCTCAGCCTCCCCACCAAATACCCGTCCATTAACAGATGGATCATATGATGCAGCACGCACACGACAAGGGCGAGTCCGTATTGAGGGAAAAGCGAGACCTGTAGTATTATTGCAAGGGGCAGGGTTTTTTGTCCGCCCATGAAAATGACGCTTTCCCGCCGGCCCTTACCGAGCTTTAAAAGCTTTGAAAAGACACCGGCAGAAGCCAAAAGCATCCCGTGAAAACTAAACACCAGTAAAATAACGACCCCCACCGATTCGCCGCTGTTGACAATTGCATCCCGTGCCTGGGACATGGCCATCCATACGATGGCCAATATCAACAACTGGTTTAGCACCTGCAGCCGGTAAGCGAACCGGTTCACCGAAGATTTTGCCAAAAGTTTCACGGTCAATCCAGTACAAAGAGGCAAGAAAACATAAAATCCGAGCTTGATCATAATGGCCGGCTTGTCGATGACAACGACCGCCGACCCGCCCAGCAACTCCAACAGCAAAGACAGCGCCACGGGTATGGTGAAAACGGCAAATCCGTTGGCCAAAATGGTAATGGCCAAAGCCTGGGCCATATTGCCGCCGGCCGCTCCGGTCATCACCACGCCGCTGCTCAATGTCGTGGGCATCACGGCAACGAGAAAAATGCCGATTAAAATACCTGTATTCAGTGGGAAAACACCGAACACCGCAGCGGCGACCGGCGCAACCAGAAAAATGATGATCAGGGCGGCGATAATGCCCTTTATATCCATTAAGCCTGATCTTGTCTGCCGGGCATCCAGTATCAGACCGGAAAAAAAGAATATCAACACAATCACAACATCCGGCCCATGATGTCCCTTGAGTGATCTGCCGATGCTCGAAACCGTTTCGGTGGTATCCGCCACCGTCACGACAAAAACAAGAAGCAGCGCGATAAGAAACCAGTATTTTTTGATCAAACCAGACAAAATTAAACACTCCGCCAGTTTTTGTTTGTATCCATAACAAATTGAGCTTATTATTTTTACAGACCATACTTTTTTGTTGCAATTTTTACCTGGTTAACATAATAACGCGCTTTAAAAAACAGTAATCGTTTCGCACGTTAAAAACAAATCCATTTTATTTTTGCGAGGCTTGCCCGTTCGTTGCGAGCGGCATCTTCGAGTGGCGTGATCTTTTATGCAAAAATTTTGATTTATTAAAAAAACACAGATGAATGCCCCGATTCCACCACATGTTGTATCCGGATAGCTAAAATTACACCTCCCATTGTGTTTTTCCCTTTACAAATTGATAAATTCTTGATATCTGTTTTCAAATTTAGCTTCAGTCAAAAATGGGATAAGCAGAAAAAATTACAGGAGATTTAATTGAATGAAACTAAAAAAGCTGGAAATAAACGGATTTAAATCCTTTGTTGAAAAAGCCAGTATTGAATTTCCTCCAGGCATTTCTGCGGTTGTGGGTCCCAATGGATGTGGCAAGAGCAACATTATCGATGCGATAAAATGGGTGATGGGGGAGCAAAGCATCAAACAACTCCGTGGGAAATCCATGGAAGACGTTATTTTCGCCGGGTCCAATGGGAAACCCGCGTTGAATATGGCCGAGGTCTCATTGACCTTGCTCAATGACAATGGCTCGGCGCCCGAAGAACTTAAAGATTTTACCGAAATCATGCTGACCCGGCGGCTCTACCGTTCCGGTGAAAGCGGCTATTTCATCAACAAACAACCCTGCCGGCTGAAAGACATTTATAATATTTTCCTGGGAAGCGGTCTCGGCACGAAATCTTATGCCGTCATTCAACAGGGAAGTATCGGAGCCATTACGGATGCCGGACCCGAAGAAAGACGGATTCTTATCGAAGAGGCCGCCGGAATCACGAGATACAAGTCTCGAAAAAAGGAAGCCCTCAATAAAGTCAAAGCAACCAACGAAAATATTTTGCGCGTCAGTGATATTATCACGGAAATCAAGCGGCAGATGGCCGGTCTAAAACGCCAGGCCAGGAAGGCAGAACGATATAAAAAATATCAAAAACGCATCAGAGAACTCGACGTCTGCCTCTCGCTTTATCATTATGATGCATATACCCGCAAAATCGATGAAGCCGCTACATTGCTGAATGATCTGAATAATACGGACATCGAGCATTCAACTCAATTGAAAAAACTGGACGCCGCCCTTGAGAAGATCGAGCTCGATCGTGCGGAAAAAAATCGGGAAATTTCTAATCAAAAATCCAGCCTATACGAAACCCGTCGCGATATTGACCGAATGGAAAACGATAAAACCCATCTTATTAAAGATGTGCAAAGGCTTGCCGACGAACGACTTGAGCTCGAATCCGCCCGGCAGGATCTGGAAGTAAAAAACAGGAATTTAACAGCCGAAATCGAGGCGGGTGAAAACCAGAACCATAATATTCAGGCAGAGATAAAATCCGTAAAATCGACCCTCGAAAAAGAGCAATCGGCATCTCAAAATATAAAAGAAGAGCTCTTTTCTCACAATCAGGAACTCGAAACCTGTAAAGCGAGCCTAATGGATCTTGTCGCCCGGGAAGCGCAGTATAAAAACATTTGCCAAAATGCTGCAAGCAGCAAGGAAAGCTTAAAAAGAAGACTCAAAATCATCGGCGAAGAAGCGCTTTCAACCCGTCAAAAAGTCGCAGTTCTCGAAGACAAAAAAGCCAAGGCCGAAGCACATCTCGCTTCATATCAATCGGAGGTTGAAAATCTTCAACATCGCATCCTCGAGGTCCAAAATCAGCTCCGGAAAAAAAATGCATCCCTGGGAGAGCAGGTCAAACAGGTTCAGACTCTCGAACTGGAACGAAACAAAACACGATCCGCGTATACCACATTAAAGAAAATGGAAAACAGTTTCGAGTGGTACAAAGACGGTGTCCGGGCGCTGATGATAAAAAGCCGGGACATCCAAAAAGGCGGCGCCTCCGGCAGTCTGAATAAAGAAGTGAGCGACGGCATCCTAGGTCTCACGGCGGACATCATCGAACCGGCCCCTTCTTACGGGCCTGCGGTGGAAGCGGTTCTCGGGGAATCCCTTCAGTACATTCTTGTCAAAGATCAAAAGACGGCTGTGGGAAGTATCGATTATCTTCATACATCCGGAGAGGGAAGAAGCGGTTTTATTCCGGTTTCAGCCGTCAAAAAAATAGGTTCGATTCGCCAGCCTCGGACGGATCATCCAAATTACCTTTTGAAACATGTTTCCGTAAAAGAAGGATTTGAAGAAATTGCAGAAGCCATTTTAGGGCATGTCGTTGTTGCCGCGGACATTGAAGAAGCTCTGGAGATGTTCAACCGCAACGGAACGCAGCAAACCGTCGTTACTCAAAACGGAGACCTGATTTCTCATCAGGGGATCATGGTCGGCGGCGGCAAAGATAATCTATCGGGTATCCTTGCAAAAAAACGGGAACTCAAAGATTTCGAACGCAAGATCAAAGACCTGGACGCCAAATTCGAATCTGAGCGAAAGTGCCAAAAAGAACTGGAATCCGAAGCGAGAGATATCGAGAGCAACCTTCAAAAGCTTAGGGAATCGGAAAACAAAGCTAAAGATCACACGGTCGAAGGAGAAAAGGCGCTTTATAAAGCATCCGAGGATCTTAAAAATGCGCTTCGACATCTTGAGATTGTCCGCCTGGAACAAGAACAGCTTTTGGGTGAAGAATCGGATGTGGATGAAGAGGTCGCCAAATATAACGAAGTGGTTGCTGAAATTGTAGATCAGGTCAAACATGCCCAAGATCTCGTCTCCGAGAAACTGGAAGAAATCAGTGCGGTTTCGTCCGAGATGGAATCCTTCAATCAGAATATCGTCGAACTCCGGCTTGAACTCACCGCTTTAAATGCCAAATTGGAAAACAGCAACAATACCTTAAGGCGTCTGAAAGAATTTCTAAACGACGGAATTCAACGGATTGAACAGATTTCACAGGATCTTGTTCGGAAACGACAAAAAAAGCACCAATTGGAAGAACAAATAAAGGAATACGAACAAACGCTTTCCGGCAGGTACGACGCATTGAAGGTCCTTGAACATGCGATTGAACACAATGAGGCGGATTATAATGCCATTGATGCCAAATTGAAAGAAAACGACGGTATCAAATCAGAGATTCAAAATGAACGCGGAAAAATTGTGCAAAAAATAAGATTGGTTGAACTTGAACAATCGCAACGGCAGATCAAGCGTGAAAATATTTCAAACCGGCTGCAGGAAAATTATCACCAACCCGTTACGGCGCTTCGGACGGAATTCGAACATTTAAAAATTGAAAAAGACTTTCGCGCAGATGAAATAGAAGATGAACTCGGTCGTACCAGAGACAAAATCGCCAACTTCGATGATGTCAATCTGGGCGCCATAAAAGAGTATGAACAGCTCAAAGAGCGTTTTGATTTTCTGAATGAACAGCGCGAGGACCTTGTCAAAGCCCTCGGTGATCTCCATAAGGTCATCAATAAAATAAATAGAATAAGCCAGGAACGTTTCTTGGAGGCTTTTGAAAAGGTCAACGATAAATTGAAAGAGGTGTTTCCCCGCCTTTTCGACGGCGGCTCTGCACGACTTGTCCTGACGGAACCGGACGACCCTCTTGAAACCGGCATAGAGTTTATGATACACCCGCCCGGAAAGAAACTAACGAGAATGAGCCTACTTTCCGGAGGGGAAAAAGCACTCTCCGCCATTGCCTTGGTCTTTTCGATTTTTTTAATTAAGCCGGCATCTTTTTGCCTCATGGATGAAATCGATGCATCCCTCGACGAAATCAATGTTTTTCGCTTTAATGATTTGCTGAAAATTATCGGCGAAAACTCACAGATTATCATGATTACGCACAATAAAAAATCGATGGAATTTGCAGATACGCTTTTCGGTATCACCATGGAAAAAAAGGGGGTTTCCAAAATCGTATCCGTCAATCTTACACAAAAAGAAGCATAAAACTTGTCATGGCACTCAACTGGTTCAAAAAAAAGAAAGGCGCGCAGGAAGAACCTGTAGACGCTGAACAGGAAACCGACGAGAGTTTTAATAATACCCCGGAAACCGAGAGCAACACCGAGGTCCGGCCAATGGAAAGTGGTGAGACTGCCGAAAGTCAAAACTTCGATAATGAAATCTTTACTTCTTCGGGCATCGAGGCGCGGGACATCGATTGCGAGGTCCCGGAGCAGACAACAGGTTTTTTTAAACGCTTGAAAAACGGTCTCTCCAAAACCCGGAAACTCCTTTCGACCGACATCAACGACCTTTTTGCAGGAAAGGGTAAAATCGACAATCAATTACTGGAAGAGCTTGAAGAGCGCCTCATTACGTCGGATCTCGGGGTTCAGACAACCTTGGATCTTATTCAAAGCGTCTCCGGGAAATCGTCGAAAATATCAGGACCCGACCAACTCAAAGAGGTGCTGAAAGAAAAGATTCTTGAATTGCTCGGTTCAACGATAACGCCGCCTCAACACGCGGCGGACAAACCCCATGTCATCATGGTTATCGGAGTTAACGGCACGGGAAAAACCACGACCATCGGGAAGCTGGCCGCAAAATTTTCAGCGACCGGCAATAAAGTGATTGTCGTCGCCGCAGACACGTTCAGGGCTGCCGCAATAGAGCAGCTTGCGATCTGGGCTGAAAGAGCCGGTGTTGAAATCATAAAGCATAAAGAAATGTCGGATCCGGCGGCTGTCGCTTATGACGGCATTGAAGCCGCTGTTGCCAGAAACGCGGACATTGTTTTGGTGGACACTGCGGGAAGGCTTCATACCAAAAAGAATCTGATGGAAGAACTTAAAAAAATAAAACGAACGATTTCGAAGAAAATTCCCGGAGCGCCCCATGAAATTCTATTGACCCTCGATGCCACAACCGGTCAGAATGCGCTGGCACAAGCCCAACTGTTCAATGATGCACTTGAGGTTACGGGAATCGCCCTTACGAAGCTCGACGGAACGGCCAAAGGCGGCATTGCCGTCAGTATTTGCAGCACCCTCGAGATTCCGTTAAGCTATATCGGCATCGGCGAAAAAATTGAAGACCTCCAGGAATTTAATCCCGTTGAATTTGTTAACGCCCTCTTCTAGAAGTGGTTTCAAAACCTTCAATCGGGCTCAAGGTCAAGGCGGGCTGAAACGGCCAACCGCAGGAATATCGGGAATATTTCGAGGATTGGACGTCTCAGTCCAACACCGAGATTGAGCCCGAGAGGGGATTTTGAAACCACTTCTAAGAAGTGCCGACCAGTCGAGGGCGTGTTATGAAAAAAGCAGCATTCATTCTTGACGAGGCAGGTTTTACCAAGATTACTTTTCGCAAACCCAACTGAAATGCCGATCCGTGCGATGAACCGAGAAAAAAGACGCTGTGAATGCAGTTTTGAGTTGACATGGTAAAATTAGTCATATATGGAGCTAAAAAGAGGAACTTATTGACAACAACCAAAAACCAAAAGGGGGAAAATTATGACAAAAGCTGAACTGGTGGAAACTATGGCTAAGGATGCGGGCATTTCCAAGGTTGCCGCTTCAGCCGCTCTGGACTCTTTCATGGCCAACGTAACGAAAGCCTTAAAGAAAAAGAATGGAAAAGTCACGCTAGTCGGGTTTGGAACTTTTGCCAAAGTCCGACGTAAAGCGCGAAAAGGACGCAATCCTCAAACCGGTGAAGCGATCAAGATTAAAGCATCCAATGTCGTAAAATTTAAGCCCGGAAAGAAACTCAAAGACGCCATATAACCCTAAACTTTTTCGTACGGCTTACTTTTCCATTGGCAAGTAAGCCGTTTTTTATTGTGGCTTCTAATAAGTTATGTCAAAGCTGCTGAACTCGCCGGTATACTCCTGACGGTTTACTTCGAGACGCTCCACCTTCGCAATGGGCGGGCCTTTCTTGCACCATTCAAGAATCGATGCAACGTTTTGTTCTGAACCTTCGAATACCGCCTCGACCGTCCCGTCCCGTTTGTTGCGCACCCACCCGAAAACCCCGAATCCATCCGCCGCACGTTTGGTCTCCCACCGGAAGAAAACACCCTGGACTCTTCCGGAAATGATGGCATGGGCTCTTGTTTTTTTCTCCATGTTTATACACCCCCTCAAGGATTTATGATTGTCGACTGTCGATTGTCGATTGTTTCGTCTTTAGAAACAGGTCGATTTCATTGGTCTTCGATTCCAGCGGCGTGCAACATGAAGGAGCTTCGGGTATGATTAAATTTTTGGCTGGAAGCTGCCTGAGTGGATTAAGGATCATTTTGAAAGAACCTTATGCGATTTGACTTTATGAATGAAATCTCTCAACCATCTCCCATCAAACCTTTGAGTTTATTTTCATCAATGATTTCAACACCAAGTTCTTCCGCTTTTTTGAGCTTGGACCCGGGCGATGCGCCGACCACCAGATAATCGGTGTTTCGGCTGACGGCCCCGCTCACCGTCCCTCCGAGTGCATCAATGCGTTTTTTGGCTTCGTCTCTCGTCATCGTTTCAAGGGCCCCGGTGAGAACAAACGTCTTCCCTGAAAGCATGTTCTGTTTCCGGTCGGGAACCTCAAGAATCCGGATTCCGCCATCCATCATGTCCTCGACAATCTCCTGGTTTTCATGCTGCCCAAAAAAGTCAGCGATACTCTGTGCGACCGCGGGCCCGATCTCGTGAACCGTTTCAAGTTTTTCAGGCTTGGCCGTTTTTAGATTTTCGAAACTCTTAAAGGTTTTTGCGAGGATTCCCGCCACGTGCTCTCCCACATGCCGGATGCCCAATGCATAGATAAAACGGTTCAAGGGAATCGCTTTGCTTCTTTCAACAGCTTGAACAATATTGGCGGCAGATTTAGACCCCATCCGTTCGAGATCTTTCAATACATCTTCGTTCAGCCGAAATATGTCGGCATAGGAATGCAACAGTTTTTTCTCCACCAACTGATCGATCAGCTTATCGCCCAAGCCATCGATATCAAAGGCCCCCTTTGAAGCGAAATGTTTTATTCGCTCCTTTACCTGAGCCGGGCACGACGTGTTAACGCACCGTATCGCCGATTCATTTTCTGACCGCACGACCGACGACTTGCAAACCGGACAGCTGCGGGGCATGTTAAATGTTTTTTCTTCTCCCTTACGCTTGGAAGTGATAACTTTAACCACCTCGGGAATCACATCTCCGGCTCGCTGGACCAGCACTGTATCGCCGATTCTGATGTCTTTTCTCTTTATCTCATCTTCATTGTGCAAGGTTGCCCGGCTGACCGTCACACCGCCGATTTTTATCGGATCCAAATGCGCCACTGGCGTCAGTGTTCCGGTTCTACCGACCTGGACATCGATATTGACGACTCGCGTGGTTTCTTGAATCGCTTTGAACTTATAGGCGATGGCCCATCGGGGACTCCGGGATGTCGCGCCGAGGCGTTGCTGGTAATCAGAACGATCGACCTTGACGACCATGCCGTCAATATCGTAGGGCAAAAAATGACGTTTTTCACTGAGATCTTTGTAACACTCGATCACTTCCCGGATGGTGATTTTCGGACGGATCAGGGGATTGATCTTGAACCCGAGATCCCTTAAAGCAAGCAGCACATCCCAGTGTGACGCCAGCGTTAAATCCGTTACCTGCCCCACACCATAGACAAATATCTCGAGCGGCCGTTTGGCGGTAACCTTGGAATCGAGCTGTCTTAATGAACCGGCGGCCGCATTTCTCGGATTGGCAAACGGCGGCAGGTTTTCCTCCAGGCGCTCCTCGTTTAACCGTTTAAACGCATCTTTAGCGATATAAACTTCCCCTCTGACTTCAAGTAGCAATGGCGCCTTATTCTCTTTGGTGTTGTGTAACATCAAAGGAACAGCCTGAATTGTCCTGACGTTTGGCGTAATCAGTTCACCGCTGAATCCGTCGCCACGGGTGGCCGCGGCAACCAGCCGGCTGTTTTCATAAACCAGTTCCACAGCAACGCCATCTAATTTCGGTTCTGCGGTATAAATAATTTCACCTTCGACATTCAGGATTTTTTTAATGCGCCGGTCAAACTCCATGATGTCGTCGTCGTTGAATCCATTTTCAAGGCTGAGCATCGGCAGCGAATGTTCTATGGTTTCGAATTTTTCAACCGGCGGCGCCCCAACCCTCAAACTCGGGGAATCCGGGCTCGAAAGTTCCGGATGACGCGCTTCCAGTTCGATCAGCTCCTGCATCATCCGATCATACTCGGCATCGGATATTTCCGGATCATCCAGAACATAATACCGATAATTGTGACGATGGAGCCCTTGTCTCAGCTCGTTAATACGTTTGGGGATTGATGGATCCATTTTGGCAACCGATCGCTTTGGATTAAATTCAATTATTGTTGAAAAGAACTCGAGCCAAATCGAAATATGACTGTCGAAAATACAATGTCAGCGACCTATAACGGTCTGGCCAGCTTCGAGAGTTCTTCTTTTGCTTCGTCGATGATCTCGTAAAACCACATGACATCCTCGATGGTCAAGCGACCGGCCTTGCGCTGGGTTTCACCACCGTCTTTTCGTTTGAAAATTCTCGGACCGATCTGAAGCTTGGGTTCGCCGTCACCGTATTGATTGATGGAGACCACCAATCCTGTTTCGTCACACTGCCATTTTTTTAAAATTTTGTCCTTTTCCGGTTCAAATGCCATGTCATCCTCCATGTTTTTACCATGTATATAATACGTCCATTTTTAAATATGAACCCAAACGCTGTCAAATCCATATTGAAAATCATGAAACAACCCGGATAAACTCGGCTTCCATTTTCCGCCGGCAGTCCTTGACCGTCTGAATCTGTCGGCTGAATTTATCCCGGGCATCGCAGGATTTTCTAAGTAAAATCGCCTTCTGGGTAGGGCACAGATACCAGGTACAAATCCAGGGTCTTGATATCCTGGGCAAAACACAGCCTTTAGGTCTCCAGCACCGGCAAACCTTTTTCAAATGGGAGCGAAGTTGTCTATCAGGAATCGGATGCCCGGCCAGATGGAGAAACACAAGATCCTTGAAATCCATCCATACTTCGGCCGATAGGCAACAGGGGGCCGGGCACCACGGGCATGTAGCGCGGCAAAGATCGTTCAGAAGTGTGAACATCGATTCCAGAGAATCTTCCATATTCCGTGCCAGCATCACTGCATTTTTCAATTCATCGCGATGCCGGTGGATGAGATAATCCAAATTCCGGTTGACGATTTGCCATGCGGCTTTCGATTCCCAAGGCGTTTCGGCACGGTCATAAATGTTTTTCATGAAGTCACTCGCACCCATCCGTATCAAACCTGTTAAAATTGGACAATACCAAATTACGGGCGTAGCAGAATAAATTCCTTTTATTCTATTAAAACGAAGCAACGGTGTGTCTCTCTCGGCAACCCAACGACGATATCTAACTTTTCCTCGGGAAAGGATATTTTTAAATATCCGCTAAAAAAATAGCTTGAAAGCTTTTTTTCATTATGGTAGGCGTGTCATTTGGTTTTTGCACCCGCCTTCTTATCAAGACTTCGAAAGGATTGTGTTGAAATGACACCAAAAAGAGAACTTCAGATCGCTTTTGGCCTTATAATTATTTTGTTGTTAGTGGGTGTTATAAGCTATGCGGCCTTTCCGGCCAAACCCCCGGAAGTACCCATAAGAATGTATTATAAGAGCGTCGCCGGAAACGCGATGTTCGATCACAAAACGCATTTTGCAGAATCAGGCTATGCCCTCGACTGCACCCAATGCCATCATCACCCCCCGTATCCCGAAAACCTTGATGATGCGATTTTAAAGTGCGGCTACTGCCATAAGGCCCTGGCCAAAGGTCAAAATTATCCTGATTCATGCCTCGACTGCCATGATGAGGCAGATCTTGAAGATTCAAAAATAGCTAAAAAATCAGACGCTTTTCATTCCCAGTGCATCGGATGCCATAAGGAAGCCGGATCAGGCCCGACAGATTGTAACGCGTGCCATGTTTTGTAAATCGGTGGTTCTTGTCGGCTTTCTTACCCTATGACCCGAATGCTAAAAAAAGGTTAACCTATGATAAAAAGATCATTTATCGGTTTGATAAAACCCCGGATGAGGTACCAGGCCATTGAACTGACACCGCCGGAACCCAGGAAAATCCCGGCGCCGAAACAGGTCACGCTGCTCTTAAACGAACCTTACGACCCTTTTGGCCAGGGAAAATCCCCGCAGTTAAAAAAAGGCGACCCAATTAAAACCGGCCAAAAACTTGCTCTTTATGAAGACAGCGATGCCTATGTGGTTTCAAGTGCTACCGGAACCATATCCGCCTTATCCGCCTTGATCGGGGACTTCGGAAGGTCTTATACGGCCATTTCAATCGATGTTGCTGAAAATGAAGAGATTGACGAGCAATTTCCAGCCCTCGTAAAAGATACCTCCCTGGAGACGGTCAAACACTTTTTGACGTTTATCCCCGGAAATCTTCCGGATGTCATACTATCCCCCAATGGATCATCGACACCCATCGAAACCATCGTTATCTGCGGCGTTGACCGGGATCTCTTAATCACCGCTAATCAACACACAGTGGTGAAAGAAAGCAGCTCGGTCAAACGCGGCGTTGAAATTTTAAAACAAATCACCGGCATCGATAATATTATCATCGCTTCTCCCGAACATCTGATGCAAGATGCCGGTCTCAGCGGCGCCGAAGTCCGGGTCGTTAATCCGGTTTATCCTGCCTCGCTTCCGAAATTGATTATGCGCGATCTTTTAGGCCGGGTCGTCCCCGCCGGCAAAACCTGCGAAGATCTCGGAGTAGCCTTTATCAGCGTACAAGCGGTTGCATCCCTGGGCAAAGCATTCAACGAGGGCAGGATACCGGTCTACAAGCATTTTAATTTAATCAACAAAGACGGGACCTCCGTGCTCGTGTCCGCCATCATTGGCACACCGGTCCGTGATATCTTTGCAGCTTTCAACATTGACGCCGGTGAAAAAGACCGCATTATTTTCGGCGGCCCCATGACCGGAGAGTCTATTTATTCCGAAGACCATCCAATTCAACCGGACACCGATGCAGTCATGATACAGGATCAAAAAAGTCTGGCGCTGGTTTCGGACTATCCGTGCATCAACTGCAGCGAGTGCATTCCCATTTGCCCGGCAAAAATTCAGGTGAATATGCTGGTGCGCTTTTTAGAAGTGGGAAAATATCAGGAAGCCGCAGACGAGTATGACTTGTATTCTTGCATTGAATGCGGTCTGTGCAGCTTTGTATGTGTATCGAGGATACCGATTTTGCAATACATCAAGCTTGCAAAATATGAACTTGGCCGGATCAGCAGAGCGGAGGAGACGAATGTTTGAGCAGAAAAAATTCACGGTGTCACATGCGCCATTCTGGCATGTCGGGAGCTCAGTGTCCACCAGAAGTTATAACATCATATTCGCTGCGTTGCCGGCGGTCTTGTTCGGTGTTTTTACGTACGGCATACCCGCCGTCGGCGTCATTGCGCTTTCGGTGTCATCGGCTATTACATGGGAAATAGCCTTCAATAAAGTCGCAAAGCGCCCGCCCTGCATCGGGGACGGCAATGCAGCCATGATCGGCCTCTTGCTGGCCATGCTTCTGCCGGCGACGGCGCCTTGGTGGCTGGTCATCACCGGGACTTTTGTTGCTGTCATTATTGGCAAACAGATCTACGGGGGAATCGGCGCCAATCCTTTCAATCCGGTCCTGGTCAGCCTGGCCATCTTGACGTTATCGTGGAAAAATTTTTTGGATTTCAACGAAGTTCTGGTAAATTACGATTTCAGCTATCCAATGGCCTATCCGCTCGCATCTCTCAAGCATTTCGGCGTATTCGCCATATCCAATCTCAAACCGGCGGCGCTTTTGATGGGCCAGCAATCCGGCGGCATCGGCGCGATCTTCGGGCTGGGTCTCATTCTGGGCGGTATTTATCTAATCATCAGAGGATATATTCGGTGGGAGATATCCATCTCTTTTCTGGCCGGTGTATGGATCACCGCACTCCTGTTTAACATGGCCGATCCTGCCCATTATGCCGGTCCTGTGTTCCATCTGGTAACCGGTTACACACTGATCGGCGCCTTTTTCCTGGCGACCGAGGATTCATCTTCACCGGTCAATTTTATCCCCATGCTCATTTACGGCGCCAGCGCCGGCGTGTTGACGGTGCTGATCAGGAATATCGGCGCCTTTGCTGACGGCGTTGTCTTTGCCATTTTGATTGCAAATCTCATTAACCCGCTTGTGGACAAAATCAGACCCAAAGCACTGGGAAAGGTTATTTAAGATGCGTGAACTGATAAAAATGGTGGTCGTGCTGACGGTGTTGAGCGCTTTTTCCGGAGGACTTCTTGCCAGTCTCCGGAACGGCACAAAGGACAAGATTGAATACCAGCAGCTCAAATTCGTCAAAGGTCCTGCGATACTCGATATCTTCAAAGGAGCTACCAATAACCCTCTTCTGGACCGCTTCAAGCTCAAAGACGGGACCGTTGAAAGAAGTTTCTTTGTCGGTAAATTTAACGGCAAAACAGATACGGTCGCGTTTGAAAGTTACGGCAAAGGATTCGGTGGAGATATCGGACTGATGGTGGGCGTCAATCTGGATACGAATAAAATCGTCGGGGTCGGGGTCACGACACTCAGCGAAACGCCGGGGGTGGGATCACGGGCAAAGACAGATCCCAGCTTTGTGGCCCAGTTCAAAGGGCGTCCTTTGGAAGAAACCTTCAAAGTCAAGGCAGACGGCGGTCAGGTGGATGCCCTGTCCGGTGCCACCGTAACGTCACGGGGCGTCGCAGCCGGTTTGACCGATGCCGGTTTAATCTACAAACGCCTGAAACCGGAACTGGAGAAAAAATTGAAAAACTTCTCCACAAAAGCCGTAAAGACCAAAAAGGGAGAAAAGAATGGCTAAATCGATCACTCAGGAATTCGTAAAAGGTTTATGGGAAGAAATTCCGCCGTTTCGCCTCGTTCTCGGTCTCTGCCCCACACTGGCTGTAACGAAAACGATTCAAGACGGTATCGGAATGGGAGTGGCCACAACCTTTGTCCTGGTATGCTCGAATGTTCTGGTTTCGGCAATGCGAAATATCATACCTTCAAAGGTCAGGATCGCCGCTTTTATTATCATTATCGCCACGTTTGTTACCGTCGTCGAGCTGTTGATGCAGGCGTTTACCTATCCGTTGTTTCTCAGTCTCGGCATATTCATTCCATTGATCGTTGTGAACTGTATTGTCCTGGGCCGGGCCGAAGCATTTGCGTCCAAAAACGCCATCATGCATTCACTGGCGGACGGTTTGGGCATCGGCATCGGGTTCACGCTGGCCCTGGCTTCCCTGGGGGCTGTCAGAGAAGTATTCGGCAGCGGAACTTTTTGGGGAGCACCGGTATTCGGCCCTTCCTTTCATCCTTTTTCCTTTATGATCGAGGCGCCCGGCGCATTTGTCTGCCTCGGTCTGATGCTGTGTATCATGAACCTTGTGGGCAAAAAATAGGAGACGATAGATGGGCGATTACATAATTCTGGCCATTAGCTGCATTCTTGTCAACAATATTCTCTTGGCCCAGTATTTGGGCAATTGTCCCTTTCTGGGAACATCCAAAAAAATGGAAACCGCCGTAGGGATGGCCATGGCGGTCGTTTTTGTTTTGGTGCTTGCCGGCGTCATTACATGGCTGACCGAAACCTTTTTTTTAAAACCGTTCAATATGGAATTTCTCAGAACGGTCGCATTTATTCTGGTCATCGCCTCACTGGTGCAGTTTGTGGAAATGTTTTTGAAAAAGAGCATCCCGGCCCTATATGCCGGGCTCGGCATATTTCTGCCGTTGATTACCACCAACTGCGCTGTCATGGGTGTTTGTCTCATCAATATCAAAGAAGAATACACCTTTATGCAGGCCCTTGTTGCATCATTTGCGTATGCGGTCGGGTTCGGCCTTGCCCTGATTCTTTTTGCCGGTGTGCGGGAACGTATTCTGCTCGCCAGGGTACCCAAGCCGCTTCAGGATACATCCATCGGCCTGGTTACGGCGGGCATGCTCTCACTTGCTTTTTTTGCGTTTAAAGGGATGGTGTGACGGATTGATGATTGTTGATTGTTGATGTATATAAATGATTGACGATATGTGATGTTAGAGCAACACGTAAATAAAAATCGTCGATCGAGAATCGATCATAGGAGGTAAATGTGTTAACAGCACTTTTTTTTATGTTGGGGCTGGGGTTGGTATGCGGCGTCGTACTGAGCGTTGCCTCAAAGGTCTTTTATGTTTATGAGGACCCTCGTATTGCAGAGGTGGAATCTTTCACCGCCGGTGCCAACTGCGGCGGCTGCGGGTATGCCGGATGTTCGGCCGCCGCCGTTGCCGTTGTGGCCGGTGAAGCGCCGCCGAGCGTCTGTATTGTCGCCGGCCCCGAATCGGCGGCAAACATTGCGGCGGTTATGGGCGTCGATCCGGGGACTGCGGAACCTCTTATTTCATACAACACCTGCCGTGGGGGCGATCGTGCGGAAGAAAAATATTACTACATGGGCATCAGGAGTTGTCGGGCAACCGCCGCGATGTCCGGCGGTGAACGTCAATGCCCCGTGGGATGTATCGGTTTCGGTGACTGTGTGACCGCCTGTGCGTTTAACGCACTTAAAATGGGACCCCATGGATATCCCGTGGTGGACCAGATAAAATGTGTGGGGTGCGGTGCATGTGAAAAAGCGTGCCCCAAGGATATTATGCAGATCAAAACCATGTCCCAGAAACTGCTGCATCTCAACCAGTATGACGATCGCATTGCACCATGCCAGCAAACTTGTCCGGCTGAAATCGACATCCCGAAATATATTCATCAAATCAAAATCGGCGATTATGAAGGCGCCGTCAACACCATCAGGGAAAGAAATCCGCTCCTGCTGGCCTGCGGCCGAGTGTGCCCCCATCCGTGTGAAGATTATTGCCGCAGGGGATTGGAGGATGAAGCGGTCTCCATTAACCAGTTGAAACGTTTTGCCGCCGATTATGAAATGAAATCCGGGCGGCGGCTGACCATTTCCTGCGCGCCGGATACCGGCAAAAAGATTGCAGTTATCGGCGGAGGCCCGGCAGGTTTAAGCTGTGCATTCTTTCTCCGCCGCCTGGGGCACGGTGTGACCATTTTTGACGCCATGCCGAAGCTCGGGGGAATGATTCGTTACGGAATCCCGGAATACCGGCTGCCCAAAGAAGTTCTGGCATGGGAGATTCAGGGAATCCTGGATTTGGGCATCGAACATAAACCCAACATGATGCTGGGCCGGGATTTTGACATCGGATCGCTGATGGCAGCAGGTTTCGATGCTGTTTTTCTGGGAATCGGGGCTTGGAAAGACTACTCCCTGCGCGTTGAAGGTGAGGATCTGAAGGGCTGCTACACCGGAATCAATTTTCTCACCAATTTTGCGGTGTGGCAACAAGAAAAACCAAATGAACCGCGGCCTTTCGTGGGAAAGCGATGTGCCGTCATCGGCGGCGGGAACACCGCCATCGACTGCGTTCGAACGCTGGTTCGTCTGGGAGCCCAGGAAGTATCCATCGTTTACCGCCGGACCCGAAAGGAAATGCCGGCCAATATGGTCGAAATCGAAGCGGCGGAACATGAGGGCGTCAAGTTCACATTTTTGGCAGCCCCCACCCAGGTTGTCGGTGATGAAGAAGGCAAAGTTATCGGACTGGAATATCAAAAGATGGAACTCGGCGAGCCCGATGCCAGCGGCAGACGGAGACCGGTTCCCATCGAAGGTTCCGAAACGGTCATGGATATCGATATGCTGATCACTGCGATCGGTCAGGGGCCGGATGTTTTCTTCAAGGATGAAAGCAAGCGGCTGGACAAAGATCTGAATATTACTCGCTGGAATACCATTGATTCAAAGGACCCCGTAGCCCTTCAATCGAGCATACCCTATATTTTTACCGGGGGAGATGCCGCAACCGGCGCCGATCTGGTGGTTTCGGCCATCGGGGGAGGACGTCGCGCCGCCCGATCCATCCATATGTATCTTACCGGCAAGGATGTAACACCGCCGCAAAGGACGCTGTTTAGAAACCACATTCCGGTCTCCATATTTGAATCGGTTCCCGGGATAACGAAATTACCCAGAACCAAGATGCCGGAATTGCCGGTGGAGGACCGAATCAAGTCGTTTGTCGAAGCGGATCTGGTTATCAGTGAGGAAGAGGCACTGTATGAATCGAACCGCTGCCTGCAGTGTTGCCTGACCTGCTATGACAAGGATGTTGCTTAAAAAAGCCCGCCCTTCAGGGCGGGCTTTTTTAATTTCTAATACAAAACCCCTCTGCAGGCCCGAAGAACTCTGGCTTCCACATTGCGGGGCAGGCTTTTAATCATGGTAAAAGTCGTTGATATTCAGGCCTACCGGGCCAAGACCCTTAAAGAACGGGTTTTTGGCCCCTGGCAAAAGCGCTTCGACGAATCCTTCGCCATCGACATCAAACTTTCAGAACTCTCTGACAAAACCCTCTATTATTTGGCCCAGCCCGGAGATAACAGCGCCGCCGCCTATTATGAACTCATCATGGGAATTCTCGATTTGGGACCGGCGACAAAGTTCAACGACCTTCGGAACAGAACGCAGATGCGGGTGGTGGACATTCATCTCTTTTTGGCCGACCAGGTGCGGTTTGAAATCATGCGACGATTGAATTGGCTCGTTCATCTTCCCTGCAAAATGCATGACCTCGTTCAATTGGTTCAAGAATTCGACAGCGTAAAACCTGCCTGCAAAGCCACCCCACCTGAACTGGCGGCATCACACCCGGAATACGACGCTTATCGAAAGCTTGCCCACGGCGATAAGGAGGTGTTCATTCGCCGTAAGCTGCAAGACGCTTTGGAAGCCTTCGAACACCGTTTAATGTAAGTTCTCATTGAGTTCATTGAAGCCCGGCCAAAAAGAAATTTCATCACGAAAGCACGGAATTTTAAGACACGAAAAAATTTTTTTGTTTCGTGTCTTCGTCCTTTCGTGCTTTCGTGATAAATAATATTAAAAATTATCCATTCAGCAGTTATTTTAAAATATACTCCGAACATTCACACATCTGAAAACATCCTGCGCAACGCTGCGATGACATCCTGCATATCCTTGGGTAAAGGCGCCTCAAAGCACACCGTCTCCTGTGTCACAGGATGGGTAAACTCAAGACGCCATGCATGGAGCATTTGCCGTTTAATCGATCCGAATAAATCCTGGCCATGGGCAACATTTTTCCAAGTGTTTTTAAGACCATAGATAGAATCACCGACAACCGGATGATGGATGGCGCTGCAGTGAACCCGAATCTGGTGGGTTCTGCCGGTTTTTAGATCCAGCTCGATGAGGCTGGCGGGCCCGAACCGTTCCCTTATCCGCCACGCGGTTTCCGCAACGCGGGGCTTTCTGCTCCTTGTCGACATCTTTTTCCGGTCTGTGGTGTGCCGGCCGATGGGAAGAGAAACCGTTCCGGAGTCTGATTTCATAGCACCGTAAACCACAGCCAGATACTTTTTTCGGATCCGTCTCGATTTGAACAATTTTGCCAGATGTTGGTGCGCCCTGTCGTTTTTAGCAATCACCAGAACACCGGATGTATCTTTATCAAGCCTGTGGACAATCCCCGGCCTGCGGGCTGAACCGATGCCCTCGAGAAACGGACAATGATGCAAAAGGCCGTTCACCAGTGTTCCGCTGTGATGCCCCGGTGCTGGATGCACCACGAGCCCGGGCGGCTTATTGACGACGATAATATGATCATCCTCAAAAAGAATATCGATGGGAATCGGCTCCGGTTTGTACAGGACCGGCGCTGGCGAAGGGATGTGCCCGCGGACTTCGTCACCTGCTTTTACCCGGTATCCCGGTTTTTTGACCGCGCCTTGAACCCGTATGGTTCCATTACGGATAAGTGTTGTTGCGACGGAACGGGAACATTCAGGGATTAAAGCGGCGATGTATAAATCAAGGCGTTTGCCGGAATCGGTTGGATTTACATGAATTGTAAAAGCACTTTGATCGTGCATGAGGCAGGTTATTCGTCAGATATATCCGGACTCTCCGTTTCTTCGTCGTTTTTGGTGGGAAAGAGCATATCCATTTCAGCCAGAATCGTTTTTTCATCCGTGTTTTTCGCGGTGGAGAGTTCCATGACCAAAAGGGTTTGTGCGGTATCATAAAGCTTGCGTTCACCAAAAGACAGATCTTTCGTGATCTTCAGCAAGGAAAGATCCCGGTAAACCTCAGCCACATCGTAAAGAGAACCGGTTTTAATCTTATCCATGTATTCCCTGTACCGGCGGTTCCACGTCTGGGTCTCAGTGCTCGAATCCTCCCTTTTTTTCATTATTTCGTAGACCTTAGGGATCTCTTTTACATCGATAACATCTCTTAACCCGACCTGATCGACATTCCAGGTCGGAATCATGATCGTCATTTCATTTTCGATGATTTTCATCATATAAAAATCGTGTTCTTCGCCGTTAACGATCCGGGTTTCAATGGAATTGATTTTTCCAACGCCATGGGCAGGATACACTGCAAGGTCACCCACTTTAAATTCCCGCACGGTTTGTTTGGGCGTTTGTGTTCCTTGTTTATCTTTTTTCTTTGTCATGTTGACACCGGTTTTTTGTTATAAACCCCAAAAAGCCATCCCAGAGCAGATTGAGACCCGCGGATGTTCCAATATTCTTTTTAATTTCATACCATACAATCAGCAAACAATCAACTGGCAAATAAAAAAGGATCGGCGTATCATACCGCCGATCCTTTTGAGGAATCCTTTTTTTATAATTGTCGTATTACAATAAGAAAGGCACCATCAGCAGTGCAACGACATTCAGAATCTTGATCATCGGGTTGATGGCCGGGCCTGCGGTATCCTTGTACGGATCGCCGACGGTGTCGCCGGTAACCGCGGCTTTATGGGCATCGCTCCCTTTGCCGCCCAAATGACCGTCTTCGATGTATTTCTTGGCATTGTCCCAGGCCGCCCCGCCGGTGGTCATGGAAATCGCGACAAAAAGACCGGTAACGATACTGCCGATCAGAAGGCCGCCGAGGGCCACCTTGCCCAGCAAAAATCCGACAATAAGCGGTGCGACAACAGGCAACAGGGCCGGTATCATCATTTCTTTCAAGGCAAACTTGGTTACAATATCCACACAGGTGCTGTAATCCGGCTTTGCGGTTCCTTCCATAATTCCGGGAATTTCTCGAAACTGTCGTCGGACTTCTTCTACAACAGCCGCGCCGGCTTTTCCGACCGCCTTCATGGCGATGGATGCAAAAAGGTACGGCAGGAGGCCGCCGATAAAAAGACCGATAATAACATTTACGTCACCAAGATCGAACCTTATGCCGGCCTTACCGCCTCTAATTGTAAACTCAAACACATAACATGCGAAAAGAACCAGCGCCGCGAGACCGGCCGAACCGATGGCATAGCCTTTGGTGACGGCCTTGGTGGTATTTCCCACCGCGTCCAGCGGATCGGTCACCGCACGGACGCTTTCATCCATTTCCGCCATTTCCGCGATACCGCCGGCGTTGTCGGTAATCGGACCGTATGCATCAATGGCAATAACCATACCGGTCATGGAAAGCATGGACATGGCCGCCATGGCAATTCCGTAGAGACCCGCCAGCTTGAAAGAAATAAAGATAGCGGCACAAATGACGAGGACCGGTGCGGCAGTGGCCTGCATGCTAACGGCCAAACCGGCGATAATATTGGTTGCATGGCCGGTGGTGGAGGCGTCCGCCACGCCTTTGACCGGCGAATAAATACCGGTATAAAACTCTGTGATAATCACGATGAGAACGGTCAGGACAAGACCGCAGAGCGCCGAATAAAAAATGGACATGGGGGTAAGATCGCCCAAGCCGGTCATCAACTTATTACAAACATAATAGAACCCGATTGCGGCAAGGATTGCAGAACCGAACATACCTTTGTAAAGCGCCCCCATAATATACCCGCTGCCGCCCAATCTTACGAAAAAGATAGCGATAATGGATGCGATAATGGAAATGGCGCCGATGACCAGGGGAAATTCTGTGGCCATGATAACCTTGGGAAACATCAGATGGCCGATCAGCATGGCGGCGACGGCGGTGACTGCATAGGTTTCAAAAAGGTCGGCGGCCATACCGGCACAGTCTCCCACGTTATCGCCCACGTTGTCGGCGATAACCGCGGGATTTCTCGGATCGTCCTCGGGGATGCCGGCTTCAACCTTGCCGACAAGATCCGCACCCACGTCAGCGCCTTTGGTGAAAATGCCACCGCCAAGACGTGCAAAGATCGAAATCAGACTTCCGCCGAATCCAAGGGCCACCAGTGCGACAACGTCATGGGTCACGGTGTAAAATCCTGCTACGGCGGTCAAGGCCAGACCTGCAACCATCATACCGGTCACGGATCCGCCTTTAAAAGCCAGGGAAAGACCCTTGGCCAGACCGCCTTTGGCAGCCTCTGCAGTCCTGACATTGGCCAGTACCGACACACGCATGCCGATATACCCGGCCGAATAAGAAGCGGTGGCGCCAATTAAAAATCCGATGGCGGTTTTTATGCCAAGCGTAAAGGCAATAATCACAAAAATAATCGCACCGGCAACACCGACACTTTTGAGCTGGCGGTTCAGGTAGGCGACCGCACCCTCTTTGATAGCACCGGCAATTTCCTGCATCCTCTCATTTCCGGCCGGTGCCCCTTTGACAACGCCGGCAATGATGAGGGCAAATACGACGCCTGCAACACCGACCAGCGTGCAATACAACGGCAAATTGTGTAATACAGCTTCCATTCTTTCCTCCATCTGAATTGCTTAGCTTGAAATTGATATTTTTTTGTTGTTGAACCTGTTCATCCCTTCCTTTGTACCTTTACAAAGGATGGTAACAACGGCATCCCTGGCCGAAGCGATGATCCGGCTTAATACTTTTTTTTCTTCAAAAGCAAAATCGTCCAGCACGTAATCAGCAGCACCGTTTTCGGCATCAGGTCGCCCGACGCCGATGCGAAGACGTGCAAAATCACCTCCGCCAAAGGCATCTATGATTGATCTTACACCTTTGTGTCCCCCATCCCCTCCTTTCTCTTTTATTTTTAATCTTCCAAACTCAAGATCTATGTCATCATGAATCACCAGAATATCTTCGCAAGGTATCTGAAAATATCCTGCAATTTGTTGAACCGGCGGCCCGCTTCTGTTCATAAAATTCATGGGCTTGGCCAGAACGACCTTAACACCGTCTATGGATCCGGTTCCGAACAGGGCATTGAATTTGCGTTTTAAAACCGCTACAGAGAAAGCCTCGGCCACTTTATCCAGGACCATAAAACCGGCATTGTGACGCGTTTGTGAATACATTCTGCCGGGATTTCCAAGGCCGGCCACCAGCCGTAACCGTGCTTGCGCCATCATCAATATCCACAAAACTATTCTTCACCACCGGTTTCAGCCGATTCTTCACCCTCTTCCGTAATGCCCTCTTCGGCCTCTTCCTCTTCCGGTGCTTCTGCTTCTTCCAGCCTCGGACTGACGACGGTTACCACCGTATAATCTTCATCATCCAGGATCTCAATGTCACCTTCCAGGGAAATCTTTCCCACATGGATGGAATCTCCGATGTCAAGATCGGAAATATCAATCACAATCGATTCCGGAACTTCCAAAGGCAGGCACTCCACCTCGAGTTCCCGTCTGACAGTCTGCAAAATTCCGCCGAGCTCTACCCCTTTTGCCACACCCGTCGTTACGACAGGGACCTTGACGGTGATCTTGCGATCCATATTGATTTCATAGAAGTCAATATGGATGAAATTCCGTGAAACCGGATGGGTCTGAAGCTCCTTTATCATTGCGGGCATGGTGCGTGTTTCACCGTTATGTTGAATCACAAGTTTTAAAATAACCTGGCCGACGCCACCCGTCTTCAACACCGTTTCCAGGTCGTTCTTGTTCACTGAAAGCAGAATCGGCTTTGTGTTCGGCCCGTAATATACCGCCGGAATCTGTCCTGCCTGCCTGAGTCTCCGTGCAGGACCGTTGCCGGTTTCGGTTCTTTTTTCTGTTTTTAAGTCTATTAGTTCCAAAATATATCAACCTCCTTGAGACCTTTGGAAAACGCCCCTTTTTGCCCAATTCCTGCGTCAGGCTCAAATTTCAATCTTCAAAACACTCAGAGTATTCCTGCGGTTAAAATTTTCGCCTTCCTTGAACTTGAACCAAAATGAACATTTTTCAAAGATCTCACTTAAAAGCGGTTTTACACAAAAAGCGACGTCACCGAATCGCCTCTAAAGCTACGAATAATTGCTTCGCCAATCAGCTTGGAAATGGTCAGCACTTGTATTTTATTGCAGGCTTTGGCATTTTGTCTCAATGGAATGGTATCCGTTACAACAATCGATTTTAATGGAGAAGTGTCAATCCTTTCAATGGACGGTCCCGATAAGACCGGATGGGCACAACAGGCATGAACTTCCTTGGCGCCGTTTCTCATAATCGCATCCGCTGCTTCGACCAAGGTTCCGGCGGTATCGACCATATCGTCAAGAATAACCACTGCTTTGTCGGTAACATTGCCGATAACGGCCATTGCCTTGGCTTTGTTGGGGGCATCACGACGTTTATCGATAATGGCAAGGCCGGCGTTCAGGCGTTTTGCAAATGCCCTTGCCCTTTCAACACCGCCGGCATCCGGAGAAACGATCACAAGCTTATCATTGAAATTATCCCTGATATAATCGATGAGGACTGCAGCAGCAAAGAGGTTGTCTACAGGGATATTGAAAAAGCCTTGAATTTGCCCTGCATGTAGATCCATGGTAATAATTCTCGAAGCACCGGCAACGGTCAGCATATCCGCCACCAGCTTTGCACTGATAGGAACACGCGGGGCAACTTTCTTGTCCTGGCGCGCATATCCGTAATACGGCATGACCGCTGTTATTCTGGCTGCCGAAGCCCGCTTGAAAGCATCGATCATCAGCAGCAGTTCAACCAGATTGTCGTTCACCGGACTACACGTGGACTGGATCACAAAAACATCTCTTGACCTTACGTTTTCATCGATTTCGATCTGGATCTCTCCGTCACTGAAACGTTTAACCTTCTCCCCGCCGAGGGGGACATTTAGATAGTGACATATCTTTTTGGCGAGTTCCGGATTTGAGTTCCCACAAAATACTATAAAATCATTCATTTAATTATAACCCACCATCTTTTGCAATTGCATATCTATTAAAATAAATCGAACATGATGGAACGATTATTTCGCCAATTTCAATCCATCGAAATCTGGCTGGGGCGGGAGGATTCGAACCTCCGAATGCAGGAACCAAAATCCTGTGTCTTACCGCTTGACGACGCCCCAGAAGAAATGTTGCATAGGCCCCGACCCCTTAAGCGAGACGTTTGAAAAATGCTCATTTTTCAAACGTCTCTAAGTTTGAATGTCAAATCCTGTATCTTGTGTAATCATATCTGCAAGATACATTCTCCATCCATAGATATGAAAAAGGGCATGATTGGCCTGTGAGGCCCCATGTGAATCAGAAAAAAGGCCGAATATGGTCGGCCCGCTTCCTGACATTAACGCACCCAGCGCCCCGTGGCGCAATAGCGCCTTTTTAACAGTAGTTATCACAGGATACGTTGATGCCGTAACTGCTTCAAGGTCATTGCATAAATGGCATCTTGGATCAAAGCGTTGATGATTTAAAGGGAAACTTTTAAGTTTTTTTTTGCACTTTGTCAATGCCAAATTCAGTTTTTTATAAACCTCCGCTGTCGATATGCTGACCCCGGGAGACACCAATAATATCGAGAATTTTTCCAGTCCCGGATATGGTTCGAGTTTCTCGCCGATTCCGGTGGCGATGGCCGGTTTCTGAAAAAGAAAAAAGGGAACATCGGCGCCGATTGAAAGTCCCATGGACATCAGATCTTGCATTGAAAACGGATAACCGTAATATCGATTTAATGCCAATAAGACAGCGGCGGCATTGCTGCTCCCTCCGCCAAGACCTGCCGCAACCGGTATCTGTTTTTGAATGACGATTTTGACACCGTCATTTTTTTCAAACGTCTTTAAAAAAAGATTTGCGGCCATATAGGCAAGGTTTGATTCGTCTTCGGGCACCTGGGGATGACTGCATGAAACATCGATATTTGTATGACCGACATGAATTGATACCGTATCGTAAAGCCCGATGCAACACATCAGGGTCATCAAATCATGATAACCGTCGATCCTTTTTCCCAGAATTTTTAAAAAAAGATTTACTTTTGCAGGAGAAAGAATTTTCATCGGATATTTGGATTATTGCTTTTCTTTGATATATATCATCCGTAAATCATAGAGCATATTTTTGAGCATTTTTTCCTCGTCTGTGGTTAAATTCCCCTTTGTTTTCTCTTCCAGCATACCCAGAATATCGATGGTCTGTTTGGCCAGTGGCAGATTCCTTTCTTTTTTCCCTGTTACTGGGTCCTCCGTGACGCCTAAATGAACCAGCACGGAATGATTCAGTGAAAAAATAAAGGTCGCAAAATTTATTTCAGGAAGCTGGTATTCGGTTCTTTCTTTTTCCTTTGCAGCCTCTTTTTCCGGCGCCTCGCCTTTTGGTTTTTCGGTTTCGGGTTCGGCCTTTTGTTTTGCGGCCTCTTTATCTTCACTTCCTTCTGCAAATATCCTCTTGTCTTTGATAATGAAATCTTTAGTGTCTGTCATTTCCCGTCTCCTGTCTGTTTACGGTTGCAAAAATAATATTGATTTAACAAAGAAAAAAGATCTTTTCAACACTATTTAGAACGATTCAATATACATTTTTCGAACCATCCGCGATCGGGCTTGAACCGATGGGTAAGATGTGGTTAGTATTTAGTGTTTAGTGTTCAGTGTTCAGTGTGTTTTAGTAAGATGAGGGGTTGGGGAGTTTTTCTCCTAAACCCTTAATAAGAGCGGAATGGATAATCTTTTTTTTAAACCGGATGCTGTTTGAGTGGCTTAGGGATCGTAAAGGAAGAACAGGCGCATTTCGAATTTGTGTATCTAAAAGAATTTAAAATGATAAGCTTAACCGATTGGTATCTTAAAGATAATATCCTGTTCTTCATTTACGATCCCTTGTCGCGAGTTCATGCGGTTTAAAAAAAAGATTATCCATGGAGCGCCTGTTCGGAAAACACCCCGCCCCCTCGGTAAGATATATAGTGTAATACCGAATTGTTATTTTACTAAACTCTATATACTAAACATTATTTCTATCCCTTATTCACGGCTGAGAGGAGTTACTATGAGAAAAACCAAAAATGCCTTAGCCACAGAAGGCCTGGCCTGGCCGACGCTTTTGCCGGGCACCCTTGTTAAACGGTACAATCGCTTTATAGCGGACATCACCTTGACAGATGGACGAACCATCAGTGCCCACTGCCCCAACTCAGGCAGCATGCTGGCGTGCTGCGAACCGGGACGGCCGGTTTATGTGTCCTTTCATGACAATCCCAAACGGAAGTTGAAGTACACCTGGGAACTCATTGAAATGCCCGGATCAATCGTCGGCATCAACACACAGGTTCCCAATCGGCTGGTCGCAACATCAATTGAAGCCGATTTGGTGCCCGATCTCAACGGATATCACAGCATATCCCGAGAAGTCAAAACCTCCGGAAAGACCCGTCTGGATATTCTTTTGAGAAATGGAGAAAAGGATCGATGCTATGTGGAAATAAAAAACTGTACGTTGGTTGAAGACGAAGTGGCACGTTTTCCCGATGCCGTCACATCAAGGGGGCTCAAACATCTGCTTGAACTTGAGTCTCTTGTTTCCGAAGGCTTTCGATGTGTAATTTTTTATGTCATCCAACGGATGGATGCAACAATATTCCATCCCGCCGATCATATCGATCCCGCATATGGAAAGGAACTGAGGCGGGCCTTGAAACACGGCGTTGAGATTCTGGTCTATGATACGCAGATCGACCTGAAAGCCATTCGCCTGAACCGAAAAATCCCCTACAGGTTATAATACAGCGGCCGGGTGATTGACGCGAGAAACGATAAATTCTCCGATCTTTTCTGCGGATATTCCAAATAGCGCTTTCATTTGAACCAGTTCGAGATGCTGATCGTCCCACTTTACGCTGTTTTCCTGTACGATATTTTTTATCCGTTCGTATTTCCCTCCAAGGGCCTTTATCTTAACGTCAAGGGGCACCTTTTCTTTAAAAGAAATATTCAGGAGCAGTATATTTTCGATCATATTCGGCGTATCCGGGGAAGCGGATATAATCGGAATAACGATAATGCTTCGATCATCTTTTCGGCCGATGCCGATATATACGTTACCTTCTCGCACAATGATCCGCTTGGTACCTTTGAGTATCGAATCCGTTTCCACTCTGGACGGAATCGGTTTGAGTACCCCGTCTTTTTTGACGATGCTGATCGCTGTCTCGTCCGTAGGCTCGCCAAGAAGATTCAGGCCACTGATTTTATATAGGATGGCCCCCTTAATATCCTCAACAATTCCTTGCAGATTTTTTAAAACCAAAATGTTTCGGTTGGTCAGTTGAGCGGAACGAATCTGATAACTCGTCAATGTTTCGAACAATATACCTTCCAGCTTTTCGCTGATGCGGCTTGTCCCTACGGTGACCGTTTTGGCCTGGTGCCGAATCGCATCTACAGGACGGGACAAACAGTTGATCGATTCCGCCAGACATTCAAATAGCTTGTTGAGCATGTTCAGCGCAGACCCCTTTACGCCGAAATCGATTTCAAAGTCGGTTACCGGCAGCCGCCCCGATAGGTATTTAAGCAAAAGGGTCAGATCAGAGGCCGTCTCCAGCCCCATGGCTGTGGGAAATCCACCGGCGGCTTTCTTTTTTCTGAATTCATTATAGAAAAGGGCAATTTTTTCCCGAAAAGATTTTTCCAGGACGATTTCATAAACGTCCGATCCCTTTTTTGCATAGTCATCCACGGTGTTTTGAATATCTTTATTGTAATCGTAAAGAAACCGTGAAGCCTCATCGATGGCTACGGCAGCGTAGTATCCCCAGATATGACCGGCCAGCGTGTTTAAAATGGGCGCAAAATGTTCACTGACCGACGGAACATGAAATACATCCTCAGCATATGGATCAAACCTGTCTTCTCCTTCATCGGCAATGACCACCGGCGTCGCTTTATGGGCTTGAAATATTGCGGTATCCTTTATGATATCGCCGATAACGGTTCCTCTTGTCCCCGCGGCGCATACAATAATCAGCGGTTCAGAGGAAAGATCGATATGTTTCTTATCTTCGATATAGTCCGATGAAATGGTTTTGTAGCACAGTTCGCTGAGCTTGATCCGGATTTCATCCGCCGCTGCTTTGTTGGGTCCGCTGCCCACAGCTGCCCAGTATGTCTTGGCAGTTGCCAGCTTTTTGGCTGAATTCCCGATCTTGTTATGTAATGATAGAACCGTTCTCATATGATCGGGCAGTTTAAGAAGTTGTCTGATTTCCTCTGAAATAAAGTCATGGGATTTCCGCCCTTTAAGCCCGGCGATTTTTAGCCCCAATATCGCTCCGGCGACGACCTGTGAGTAAAATGCCTTGGTGGACGCCACCGACATTTCGATATCGCGGCCACTGCTGGTGTACATCACGCCGTCAACTTTGAAGGTGATATCGGAATCCCTTCGGTTCACGATGCCCATGGTGAACGCGCCGCGCTCTTTAACCATTTCAACGGCTCGGTTGGTGTCTGTTGTGGTTCCGGATTGACTGATGGCGATGACCAGTGCATCTGCCATCGAGTTCTTTTTTTCTTTGTCGCTGAGTTTGAATCCGCTGAGTTCCGAAGCTTTCAATGCACCGATGTAGTAGGATGGATCATCCATGTAATAGTTCATAATGTCCGAACATGCCAATGCGGCCACTCCGGCAGTTCCCTGACCGACAAAAAAGATGCGCCGGATCTTTTTTGTTAAAAACGCCTTTTGGAGCTTTTCCGGAAATGTGGCTTCATCCAGGGTGATCTCGTATCGATTCGTTCCGCTGTCTTTGATTTTCCAACGATTCTGAAGGGTTTTTTCAACGGAAATCGGGGCTTCCGATATCTCTTTTAAAAAATAATGAGGGAAATCCTGGCGATCGATATCCCTGGAAGTGATTTCGGTATGCTTGATGTCGTTGTCTTTCAGATCAACCGGTGTCCGATCATAATACATTGCTTTAATGCCGCCTATTCCTCCGGCAGATTCCTGATTCAGGATAAAAATTTGCCCCTGGGTTAATCCGTCTTTTCCCTGTATCTCTTTTTCCCCGTCCATCTTGACAAAACAGGGCGTTTCTTCCACCAAACCATAAACTTCCGACGAAGGGACAAAGTGATCATCGGAAAGGCCCACAAAAATAGCCTGTCCGCTCCCTCGTTGTGCCAGAAAAAGCTTTCCGGGCGCCAGATCGGTATGCATGGATATGGCATGGGAGCCTTCGAAATCGTTCACTGCCAGGCGGAACGCTTCTTCCACATCATGGCCCTGGTGAATATATTTCCCCACTTGAAGCGGTATGATCTTGGTATCGGTGGTAATATTCTCATGGATAAAGCTTCCGTTTTTTTCGTATTCCTTTTTTAATTCAAGATAATTGTCGATATCCCCGTTCAGACAGACATGAATAATGCCGCGCTGTTTGTCGCCGTTTCCTGAAATTTTATTATCGACCGGGTGACAATTGGGTTCGCTGATGGCGCCAATCGAGGCCCAACGCGTATGACCGGAAATGGTATGGTATTGATGCTCAAATGTTGCCAGTGCCTGAAGAATCCGGTCGTTTCTAATCTGTTTGCGCATGTATCGAATATTGTCACCGAGTCGCCCCACCTCGGCGGCAACTTTGTATGTAACGGCAAGGGCGACACGTCTTCGGCCACTTTCGTCTGTTGTCTGATTGACGTTTATTCCCGAGTTCACCAGAACATCCTGGGATGACCGCTCTCTGAATCGATCCATTAGATTCATTTCTTCCAAAATTTGCTCGAATCTGTCATACGTCTCGCCGTCGAGAATAAACATCATGGAGATCCCTGCAGAATCCCGGCCTCGAACCTCGAGACGGTCGATACTGTTCAATACCGAATTGATCTGCTTAAAGATATTGACAACAGCCGGACCTTTGGTTCCGTTGCCGAATCCGAACAAATTTTCAATCTTTTTGATATTTCCGATAATTTCCGAAGAAAGGCACCAGGAAATATCCTTTAAGGTTTCAATACGACGGGTCAGAATATCGACATCCTCGGCGTCGAGACGTCCCATCTGTTCGGTCAGATGGGTCGATTCCGAATCGACGATGGCGGCAAGCCGGCGATTGAACTCTGTAAGTTCATTTTGGCTGTTCGGGTCCATAAAGAATGTGAAAAAAACGTCATTTCGTTTCAAGTCTCGTACTGCCCGCAACAGAGAATCGACGTGTTCCCCGCCGCCGAGATAATGATCCTTGAAACGCAGGTCATCTTGTTTGCACTTTCCGAAGAGGTAGCCTTGGAGTTTTTCGATCATATTATTCAGATCGACAAGGCCGGCAGGGTCTTTCGCCGGCTTTTTGCTTTTAAATGAAACAATCCCCGTTATGCCGCAGCTGACGGTGTTCTCCCACAACGGAAAAAACACGATGGAACGATCCGGCACAGCGTCCATGTGCTTTCCGAAATAGACGTCGGCAAGAAGATAATCCGGCACACGTTTTTTCAATGTCTTGATTAAAGAATATAGTTTTGCTGTAATTTTCATAAAGATTCCCAAATAGCAGACCTTACATTCTACGATACAAACTTCTGATTTTTTCCCTTGTCATGGTGCGTTTCCAATCGGCGCCCAGCGCGTTTTCCCAGAGGGGCTCGAGCACCAGGGCAACATCAATCATCTTCTCCAGTTCATTCTCATCGACTTGATCCGTCACGTTTCGAGGAAGACGAATATCATGTTTTTTCATCATCTCGCGAAACTCGTAAACCGCCTCTGGATAGTAGTCTTCAAGATAGTCGAAAACAATGCAGTTTCCGATACCGTGATGAATTCCCAATACAAAACCGAGACCATATGAAAGGGCGTGACATATCCCCACTTGAGAGTAAGCAATGCTCATACCGCCGCAATAGGAGGCCATCATGAGTTTATCGTCGCTGTCCGGGCAATCGTCTAAAAAAACCGTTTTGCAAAGATCCATTGCTTTTTCACCGTACGCCTTGCTGAATGCGTTAAGGTAGGTACCGTTTAAGGATTCAACACAGTGTATATAACAGTCCATACCGGTATAAAAGCGTTGATCCATAGGCGCGCCTGCGATCAATTCGGGATCGAGTACAATTTGATCGAATACCGTGAAGTCGGAATTGATCCCGAGTTTTTTTTCAGGGCCTGAGAGTACGGTCGTGCGGGATACTTCGGCGCCGGTTCCGGACAATGTCGGAATGCCCACATGATGCACGGCAGGATTTTTGATCAGATCCCATCCCTGGTAATCCGCGGAAGACCCCGGGTTTGTGAGCATCAAAGATACGGCCTTGGCAATATCCATGGTGCTGCCGCCGCCGATTCCGACAACAGAAGCAGGCAATTCAGCGGACAAGTCCTTGATGTGCTTAGCCAACGCATCCACATACGTTGTCTTGGGTTCGTCATCGACGTTGACCCATATGATTTTATCCCGGTTTCTTACAGGCACCCTGCTTGTTAAGCTGCCGTCTTGAAAAACATCGTCCACCAGAAAAACCGAAAAATCATCCTCTGACTGCCGTTTTTGAGAAAGAATATCATCCAGCTGGTTGAAACAACCCCGTCCGAAAACGACATAGGAAACCATTTTAAAATTTCGAAACATGTTAAAAAACCTCGATTTTTTCTTGCCTATTTTCTATTTTCTAATTTTTTGAAATACCTTCGTTATTTTTTCGATCCGCTGTGAAAGCTCATCTACCGACCAGGAGAGTTTTATCTGCATGGAAATGGTTCTTTTCATGATGTCGTCCGATTTGGGGAGCTGTATTTTTCCATAGTCGGGACGATCTTTAACCAAAGTTATCGGCAGTCCTGCCGGAGACTTGAGGGTTTTGAAGTGATCCCATTGTCGGATATAATGCCAGTTGTTGACATACCAGTAAAAACAGCCATCAACACCCTCATCGGCAAGGGATGTTGATGCGGCGCGGGCAAAAGCTTCATCCGGCAGAAAAAATGAGAGGAATGTTGCAGAGTCTCCTTGAGGATCGGGGATCTTTCTAAAACCGATTTCAGGAAAATGTGCCAAAGCATCCTTAATGGCTTTTTTATGTGCTCTTTGTTTTTCCAAAATAAAATCAAGTTTATTCAACTGGGCCAAACCGACGGCTGCGTTCAATTCACTGATGCGAAAGTTGCTCCCAAGTATAATATGATCTTCAAGACCGCGATCATTTCCAATATGATCGTGGCCGTGGTCTGCATAGGCATCGGCAAGGGTATAGAGTTTCTTGTCATCGGTAACAACGGCTCCGCCTTCACCGCATGTAATCGTTTTGACGGCATCGAATGAAAAACATCCCATCTGCCCGAATGTACCCAGTGATTTTCCGTTATAGCTGCCGCCTACGGACTGGCAAGCATCTTCGATCATCACCAGGTCTCTTTGAACGCAAAATTTTTTTATATCTTCGATGTGCGCCATTGCACCGCACATATGAACCGGCAAAACCGCCTTTGTACGGGGGGTAATCGCGGATTCAAGGGCTTGAGGGTCCAAGCAAAGCGTGTCGTCAATGTCGGAAAAAACAGGAATCGCACCGGCAGCCAGAATCGCTTCAACGGTTGCGATAAACGTAAACGGCGGAACAATGACTTCGTCTCCTGCGCCGATGCCGGATGCGGCCAAAGCAATACAAAGGGCAGCAGTGCCGTTGGAGCACAGGTGACAATATTCGACGCCCATCCGTTTTGCCAGTTCGGTTTCGAATGTCCTCGCTTTCCAGTGTCCCTTCCGGGCAGCATCGAAACCATAGCGAAACAGGACGCCCGTATCGAGAACATCCTGAACTTCTTTTCGTTCTTCTTCACCAAATATTTCAAAACCCGGCATGACAAATCTCCTTAAAGACTACATGTTATCACCGCTGGTCCGCAGTTTCATTTTAGAAGCGGCCAGCCTTTTTACGGGATGAGTATTGTGTTGTGCAAGATAGCGATCAAAATACGATTTCATGGCAATACGCGCATAATAACCGGCGCGAAGTCCGATGTATTTTTCGTGGGCCACGAGAACGGACAGGGCGATTTTCCGATTTCCCCCCTTTTCCTCGGCAAATCCCACAAACCAGTCAAATCTTACATCATGGGTTTTATTGTCTATGGAGCCGGTTTTGCCGCCGATGTTGAGCTTTGAAAGAACTTTGTCTCTTTTGTATCGACGAAACGTTTTTCTTAAAGTGCCGCTCTTTATGGTGGTGGTCATCAGACGATTCATTATTGCGGATGCATCCGCAGTGATCGCCCGGTCGACAGGAACCGTACGGTTCTGATAAATAACGTGTCCTTTTTCGTTGACGATCCGGTCAACAATGGTGGGCTCCGGCAGCTGCCCCCCATTGATAATCGCGGAAACCATCATCGCGCCGTGAATGGGAGAAATTTTTGTATTATTATTGAACCCGCTGGCAATCTCGGCACATCGATACGGTTTATCGGTTACGGCGACGCAACTGGGATCAACTCGAAGCTCGAAATTGATCTTTCTGTCGAAACCAAAGGCGTTTGCATATTTTAAAATGGTTCCTTTGTCCAAATAAAGGGCCCCTATTTTTCCAAATACCGGATTTACCGATTGGGCAAACGCATCTTTAAATTTGATTTTATTGGTGTACCGGGTTTTCCGATCCTTGAGCTGGGATCTGTATAATGTGTGCTTCATACCGTTGAACGTAAATACATGGTTCGGACCAAATCCATATTCTTCAATGACGGCAGATGCCGTAACGATCTTGAATACGCTCGCTGCAGGAAATATGCTCTCCAGGCACGGATTGTTCGATGCATTGGTTTTATCAAAACTGACCATGGATAAAATTCTGCCCGTCGCCGGATCCATGGCCACAATTCCGATATATCGGGCGGTTGAGGTGTTCAGCTTTGATAAAAGATACTGCTGAAGTTCGATATCAAGACTAGTGTCAACCCTGTACTGATGGTCGTTGGAAGCAAAATCGAAACTTTTTTCTTCAAGATTTATAAAAGATACGTTATTTAAAAGCGCTTGAACCTTCGTTTTGTCCATTAAGCGAACAGAATGAAATGGTGAAGGTATGTTGGTGGCCAAAGGCGAAAACGATTCACTGCCAAGTCCGGTAATGATGCCATAGGCCACAACACCTAAAAAACACGCCCAGACCGTATATTTGATGGCACCGATGGTAAACTTTTTCTTGGCTGTGGCCCTTTTCAGGTTGGTCTGATATTCACGCCAGTTCAAATTCCCGAAAGTCGTGATATCCTTGTTCAGTTTCCATGTCATAGATTAATCTTACGGCGTCGGAATTGGTTGATTGTCAAAAACAAAGGTCTCGAAAAGTTTTATGCAATATTCGTGCTAACGCAGCGGAGTCCCCGGTTTTATTTTTCTATCAAGTGTCGCAACGGCGGATCCGCTTTTTTCCACGGCGGCCAACAACATGCCGTTGGAGAGTATCCCCATCAACTTGGCCGGCTTCAGGTTTGCCACAACGATAACCTGCCGCCCCTCCAAATCCTCCGGGGAATAGGATTCCGATATCCCGGCCACGATGGTCCGCTTTTCCCCCATGTCTATATCAAGCTTTAATAATTTTTTGGCCCTGGGAACCACTTCGGCGTGAAGGACTGTGGCCACTCTGAGATCAACCTTGTTCAAAACATCGAGGGTTATCTCGGGTTTAACAGGAAGCGCATCAGCCGGTGAATCTTTTTGCTCGACAGATGACATACGGTCCCCTTGATACTCTATTCTCGGAAAGAGTGTAATCGATTTTGGAATTTGGGTGCCCGGCTTCAAAGTTTTCCAGGTTTTAAGGGTATTCGTATGAAACGCCTGTTCCATTGGTTCGATGCCAAGATGTTTCTGCATGGCTGCCGCTGTGTCCGGCATGATGGGATAGATCAAACCGGATATGACCCGAAGGGATTCCATGAGGTTGTAGATGACCACCTCGAGCTGTTTTCGGCTGGATTTTTTCTTGGCCAGCACCCAGGGGGTCGTGATGTCGATATATTTATTCATGTGGTTTATAAATTCCCATACCACCATGATGGCTTTATTAAACGCGAATTTTGCCATGTGCTTTTCAAATTTGCCGATGACTTTCAAGGCATCCGATTTCAAGCCGAGTTCCAATTCTTGCTCCATTTCGGCATCGACGTCGGGCACCACACCTGAAAAATATTTGTGAACCATTGCCAAAACCCTGCTGAACAAATTTCCAAGATCATTTGCCAGGTCGGAATTGATGCGATGTATGAGTGCTTCTTCGCTGAAATTGGAATCAAGTCCGAAGGTCATATCCCGCATCAAAAAAAACCGAAATGCATCAAGGCCGTAAATATTTTTCAGATGAAGCGGCTCTACGACATTTCCAATGGTTTTAGACATTTTGCTTTGATCGACATTCCAGTATCCATGAACATGCAGTTTTTTATATACGGGAATACCGGCCGCCTTGAGTATAATCGGCCAGTAAATACCATGGGGTTTCAAGATGTCCTTGGCGATAATATGCTGGGCATACGGCCAAAATGTTTTAAAGCGATCGCCATCCGGATACCCCAGTGCCGAGACGTAATTCAACAGTGCATCGAACCAGACATAGGTTACATAATCTTTATCAAACGGCAGGTTGATTCCCCACTTAAGACGTGATTTGGGCCTCGATATACAGAGGTCCTCCAAGGGGTCTTTGAGAAAGGACAGCACCTCATTTTTGTACCGCTTGGGCGTGATAAAATCAGAGTGGTTATGAATATGATCGATCAGCCAGTCCTGGTAGCGGCTCATCTTGAAAAAATAATTGGATTCTTTAATCGGCTCGGGCGGTGTTTCATGATCGGGGCACTTGCCTTCGACCAGCTCTCGCTCTGTGTAGAAACGCTCACAACCAAAACAATAAAGCCCTTCATATTCGCTGAAATAGATATCACCTGAGTCATAAATTTTTTGCATGATCTGCTTCACCAAATTCATGTGGTAAGCATCGGTCGTACGAATAAAATGGCTGTACTTGATATTCATTTCAGGCCAGAGGGCTTTGAAAAGTTCGCTGATTTTATCAACGTAGGTCCTGGGGCTCAAGTTCTCTTTTTTAGCTGCCTGAACGACCTTATCGCCATGTTCGTCTGTGCCGGTCAGAAAAAATGTCTCCTCTTGACGCATTGCATGAAACCGGGATGCGACATCAGCCACAATGGTGGTGTAGGCATGTCCGAGATGGGGTCTGGCGTTCACATAGTAGATGGGCGTTGTAATATAAAAAGGATCTGGCATTTGTTCTCCTGATTGTGATCTCAAGGTACGCAGCTTATATCCCGGTCCAGAGGGTCAGTCACCGATGATTTTATCCACCTCCGTCTCTATTTCCTCACCGTTTTCCAGCCGGACGGCAATCCGATTGTACAGCGCATTATGTCGTACCACTTTTCCTTTTCCATCCCTGGTGGTGACCTTTGCGCCGATTTTTGGAAAATTCTCCTGTACTTTATGATACATTTCATGCTCAAAAGTCAGGCAACACATGAGTCGGCCGCACTGGCCGGAAATTTTGGTGGGATTTAGCGACAGTCCTTGTTCTTTTGCCATTCGGATGGAGACAGGGCCGAATCTTTCGATAAATGCCGAACAGCATATTTCTCGACCGCATCTTCCGATGCCGCCGCACATTTTTGCCTGGTTTCGTATCCCAACCTGTCGCATCTCGACGCGTACACCAAATTCTTTGACGAGCATTTTGACAAGTTGACGGAAGTCGACACGACCTTCGGAAGTGAAAAAAAAGATCAATTTACTCCCGTCAAAGGAACTCTCAACGCTAAAAAGATTCATTTTAAGTCCCAGTTCGCGGATGCAGCTCAGGCAGTAAGTGTGCGCCTTCTTTTCCGTCTCTATATTTTTTTCTCTTTGAGAAAAATCATCCGGATTTGCCAAGCGAAACACTTTTTTAAGGGGCTTGCCCGATGGACCGGCGGTGGATTCATCGTATGGGGTTGGCGGGATAACCACCATCCCCATGCCCAACCCTTGTTCGGTCTCAACGATGACATGATCCCCGCGATGGAGGACGAATGCCCCGCTGTCAAAATCATACACCTTTCCGGCATGTTTGAATCTGATTCCAACGACTTTTTTCATATATTCAATTGCTATCGATGTTCCATTTATATCTACCTAAACGTTGCAACGTTTAGGACTATAGTTTAAGTTCTTGCCAGGCGCATCATCAACACTTCCAATGTCAGCCTCAAATTGGAATTTAACTGAATGTTCCTCTGCGCCAAATGAATGTCTTCGATTTTTGAAAGCAGTGAATCAACGGTCATTTGTTTCGAATTTTTATGAATCTGTTCGATGATATCTTTATTGATCACCTTTGCGGGATAAAATCGGCAGACCACGAGATCTCTAAACCATGATTTCATCACCTCCAGTGAATCCATTAAGGTTTCTTTGTCTTTTGACAGGTTTTCCGCAAACGCCAGGCACAAAGGGGTCGGCATTAAAGGCAATGATGCAACTTTGTTGATCAGCCATGTCCTTCGTTTTATCCAGTTTGCTTTTTTCATGTGGCGCATCATGGACAGCGCTTTGGAAAAACTTCCATTGGCCATGATGGTCACGACCTCTGCATCGCGGGGGTCTGCGCCTTGTTTTTCCACAAGCATGGTTTTGAGATGATCACCGGGGATCGGACTAAATCGGACATGGTGGCAACGTGATACAATCGTAGGAAGAAGGTCAGATGTCTGCATGGCAGTCAGGATCAAAATTGTTCGATCCGGGGGTTCTTCCAGCACTTTCAGAAGTGCGTTTCCCGCTGCAGGATTCATGGCTTGAGCATCTTTAATAATGACCACCCGTAATCTTGCCTCATATGGTTTCATGGCCAGGATATTGCATAGATTACGTATTTGATTAATCCTGATAAAAGGCCCCGTCGGTTCAACAAGGATAACATCCGGGTGACTGCCCTTCTCGATTTTATTGCATGATTTGCAGCCGGGACAAATTTCGATTTTTGCCGTTAAATCCTGCGCCGCGCCATGAATCGATGCATCATCTTCCTTTGCAGAAAAATGTCTGTTTCTCACGGCCGCACAGTTGCATGCCTTGGCAAACGCCTTTGCCGTGGTGGTTTTGCCCACTCCGGCGATTCCGAGAAATAAAAGGGCATGCGGTATCGCCTCATTTCGAAGCAACGTCTTCAAAAGTCGTATCGGCTTTTCTTGACCCAATATCGACTCGAATCCAGGCATCGATTGAAAACCCAATCACCGGCTAATAGTCTACGCGGTCTTTTAATTCTTTTCCGGATTTAAAAAACGGCAGTTTTTTGGGTTTAATCATCACCTGTTCACCGGTTTTCGGATTTCTGCCGGTATAGCTTTTATAATCTTTTACAAAAAAACTACACAGGCCCCGGATTTCCACACGTTCGCCTTTTTCCATCGCATCGGCCATGTTGTCAAAAAATATCTGAACCACTTTTGCCGCTTCTGCTTTAGAAATGTTTGCTTCTGTTTTTAAAGCGGAAATAAGCTCCAATTTATTCATAGAACCTCCTTTTCAAAATATCCGGCGTGAGTTTGATTCAATTAAACCGGCTGATTATTCGATTTATGTTAAAGTTATATTTGCCATGTTAACATCGATGTTTTATGAGTTGAAAAAAATGCCATTCGGCGACTTTTTGCGGCACCGCCAAAATTCTAATTTTATAAAATGTAATTTTACGATAAGTCAAGTTGTTATGTCAATATTTTCGGAAGTATCTCAATATCATCCTCATTCACATCAACCCCGGCGTATTGTCCCAGGGCTTCGATGTTAACGATGACGCGCCCTTTTCCTCTATAGCGCGAAAAGGTTCCGACAACACCGGCAAAGGGGCCGTAAACCACGATAACCCTGTCCCCTTTTTTAAAACGGGTGCCCGTGGTCACCGAACCATCTCCTTTGACCATGATTTGCAACGAATCAATCGTTTCCGAAGGCACTGGAATCGGACCGTCTTTGTTGCCGACAAAGCGCACGACCCCAACGGTTTTGACGATTTCAAGATGTTCATAAGGTTCCAGATTGGTCCTGACGAACAGGTATCCTGGAAAAAGCGGAACTTTGATCATCACCTTCCGATCACGACGCTTGCTTCTGACTTGAACCTTGGGCAGAAAAACGTCCATTGATTTTTTGGCGAGACCATCGTTCACCACATTTTCGAATCGACTCCGGGTATGAAGAACATACCAGGAATATGTCAGTTCCGATGGTGCCATATGTTTTTTAATATATTCGTTTTAGTTAAAGAAGTCCAGTTTGATTTTGCACTACCCTAACCGACCTGTCCGATACCAGACAACGTGATCATAAATCGAAAACTCAAATCTTCGCCCTCTTTTGTCAAACTCGAAGCCAGGGACCAGCAACGAGCTTTGTATAAAAATCCGAGACCGTACTTCAGGTTTATGCCGTCAAAAATATTTCGTTCATACTCTCCCATCATCAGGACACTTTCAGACAACTGCAATTTCACGTTGGTATAGATGGTCTCACTGACGTTTCGCTGATACCGATGCTCTACAAAGAAACTGTCACCGTGTTCATCGTGCAGTGTCGCTGAAATATTGTGCGACCGAAAGTTCCTGTCATAATGCGACCAGTTGGCATCCGCCCTGAGATATAAATATTTTTTAGGCGTCAAATCGAGTTGCCCGTAAATCGGGGAAAACGGCTCGGGATCGCTTTCTTTTTCTTTGTTGATGTCGTAGCTTTGTTCCAGCTTAAACCGGCAAAACTCGTTGTAATCATAAATCGACGGTTCATCACTCGTATTGCCGTCGAGTTTATGCAGAGGCCGGTGTGCATTTTCTTTCGTAATTCTTTTAAATTTTGAGGTGAATGTGGTCGTGACCGAGTAGGTAATCAGATTTTTCGGCAAAATCCGATCGATGTCGTCCAAATCGGGCAAATCAGACTGATCCTTGTCAGGAATATATTCGTAAATAATCTCGGGCCTGATCGTGTTTTTGATCCTTTCAACGTTCCCCGCGTTCACATTGAATATTTGATAGACCTCTGAAGTGAGATCAACTTTTAGATCATATAACTCCCTATTGAGCGTTGCGTTATCCGAAGTCTCATATTCTTTTTTATCGAAATGCCATATTGTCTCACGAAGCCCCACAGACGGTTCGATGGTAAAGTAGTTACCAAAGGTATACGGAAGATAGAATCGGGGATATATATCCAATCGATGATCTCGCGGGCCGTCTTCACTGTAAAAATAAGTGTATTGGGAAGCCAGATCAAAATAAAACGGCGATGTCAGAATTTGTTGCTTCGCTCCGTTAAAATCGATCTCCGGCAAGCGCTGTAAGAGGTTATCGGTCTCCTGCTGCTGGCTTTGTGTCACATCGTCATACCATCTCAGGTCGGCGTTAAAGCTGTAAAGGGGCCAATATCTGCTGACGTTCAACCTGTTGAGTCTTACGGGATTGTCCCAATCATCGAAGCCTCTGCCAAAGTCTCTTTCAAAATATGCCGTGGCGTCATCATATCCCGTATAATTCTCCTTGAATTCATGTAGGTAGTCCTGATCGCTTACGATGTCGATATCGAGCCTTGCAAAAAAATCATGAGACAATGCCTGATCGTTTTTCATCCTGAACCAGTAACGGTCGTGATTGGGGCGCAATGCATCGTCACCTGGATATCCCCATTTCTCCGAACCCGGAGAACCGTCATCGACCTGCCGGTCGTATAAATAATCGTACATCAGCGTCCCTTTGGACTGTTCGTCTAAAACATAGCGGTATTCCAGCCCCACCTTTTCTCCGCGGAAGCTCATATAATCCGAATAAAATGTCGCATCCGAGCTTTCATTGATGGCCCAGTAAAACGGCTGGATATATCTGGCCCCTTTACGGTCTGAATATTCGAACTGGGGTGTCAACAACCCGGTCTGGCGTTTCAGCTTCACGGGAAACACAAGAAACGGAATATAAAGCACAGGGATCTTTTTGGCCCAAAGCGCCGCATGCGTCATGAGACCGTATCCTTCCACGGTAACCTTCAGATTCCTGCCGGTTATTTTCCATGCCGGCGGATCACCGTCACATGTGGAAATGCTGACTTTATCTGCGGTGTACGTGTCTTTTCCCACTTTTTTAATGGTATTCCCTTTAATATGGTAATTGTTCTCTTCGAGAAATAAGACGCCGTTATAGATGGTTCCGGTTTCCGTATTCAGATTCATCCGGGCGCTGTCGCCGGTGAGAATGTCTTTCCCCACCGTCAGGATGACATGGCCTTTCGCAAAAACGTCCATCGTCCGTTGATTAAAACGAACATAATCCGCGTTGAGGTTTTTTTCTTTTTTGGTAATCCTGACGTTTCCTTTTCCGATATAGACATCCGCCTTCTGATCATAACTGATTTCATCGGCAATAATGTGCCACGGGATATTCTTTTCATCTTTGATCCCGCTGATCGTATTTTCAGCGAACACTCGTCCGGGAACCAGAACCAGGACCAAGAGGATCAGCGCAAACCGCAGGTTGGCAATACGGCTTTTCGTGCGATATATAAATTCCGGCAGGGAAAAGGAACAAAAAATAACGCCCCAAGAACATGAGAAGCAACCAACGCAGGAAAGATTTTTCTGATAATGGCGAAATACCCTGAGCAGCAAATTTCGAGAATTTTGCAAATGACCCATTATTAAAAGATTCCGATCCCCTGCAACTGCTTCGGCGGGAAAAATTCAGGCCGGTGCCTGATCCATATCAATAACATCTTGAATCATCATAAAATATCAAGTATAAATGCTTTTTTGATGAAAAAAGTCAAGATGTAGTTTTAAAGTCAAAGGATGTTTTTATCTTTTATTGAAAAATGTTAATTTATGATTGTCAATAAATTAGACCCTCAAAACAGAATATGAATATTTTTTTAACCAACGATGACGGCATTTATGCCGAAGGACTTTGGGCCCTGAATGAAATCCTTTCAGACCGTCATTCGGTCACCGTTATTGCGCCGGATCGGGAAAGAAGCGCCGTCGGCCATGGGATTACCCTCCATCAACCGCTGCGCACCACACGAATCCAAGTCAATAACGGCTGTCGGGGATATGCTGTGAATGGAACGCCGGTGGACTGCATCAAGATCGGTCTCATGGAGATCCTCGATACCAAACCGGACATGGTGATCTCCGGAATCAATCCGGGTGCAAACATCGGGGTCAATATCAATTATTCCGGCACCGTCGCCGCTGCCAAAGAGGCGGCATTATACAAAGTTCCGGCCATTTCCGTCTCCATCGCCGGACAAAAAATATCGGGGTATGATTATGCTGCAAGGTTCACCGCAGACCTGGCCGATAATGTGTCTGAAAAAGGACTGCCTGTCGGTACATTTCTCAACGTCAACATACCGGACGTCCCTGAAACGCGGATCGCCGGGGTTCGCATCTGCAGGCAGGAGACGGCTTTGTATAACGAGTATGTGGACAAACGGATCGATCCCCGCAACCGCACCTATTACTGGCACGGCGCCGATGCCGGAACAGCTTTCAACACGCCTGAAAGCGACGGTGCCGCACTGAATGAAAATTTTATTTCCATTACTCCGATTCAATGCGATGGCACGGATTACCGCATGCTCAAGCAACTCCGACAATGGAACTTGGAAAACGTCTTCTTAAAAAAAGGATAACGCCATATGAAAAAGCGCTTCATCGCCGACATCCGGGCCGGAGATATTGTTGACGACATTTTTGTTTTATTCGAAAAGATTCTTTCGCAGAAACGGGACGGGAACAATTTTTTAAATATTACTCTTTCCGACAAGACCGGAATGATTAAAGGCGTCGTATGGGACGATGTGGACGCCATAACCGCCGGCACGACTTCCGGAGATTTCGTGCATGTCAACGGTCACGTCGGTGAATACAGGGGGGCGTTGCAGGTGGTGATTAAAAAAATGGGATCCGTTCCCGCCGACCGTATCGACTCCGCGGATTTTCTGCCGCAAACCACCCGGGACATCGAAGGCATGTTCGACCGGCTTTCAAGAATCACGGATTCCATCAAAACCGAATATCTCAAAAGACTAGTGGAAGCTTTCTGGAAGGACGAGGCGTTTGTTCGCAAATTCAAAACCGCGCCTGCTGCGAAAAAAATGCACCATGCCTACATCGGCGGCTTGCTGGAACACACCCTTTCAATGGCAAGCCTGGCGGATAAAATCGCAGGGCATTACAGCGGCGTTGACCGGGATCTTCTGATCGTCGGCGCAATCTTTCACGATATCGGAAAAATCGACGAATTCGAATACCGGTTCAAGATAGACTATTCCGATAAAGGCCGGCTGCTGAATCACATTGTGATCGGATTGAAAATGGTGGACGAAAAACTTTCGGAAATAGAACAATTCCCCGAAGACCAGGCGCTGATGCTCAAGCATATGATCGTCAGTCACCACGGCGCTCGGGAGTTTGGTTCTCCGGAACCGCCCAAAATCATCGAGGCGGTTTTGCTGAATTACATCGATGAAATCGACTCCAAAGTCAACGGCATCAGGGATTTCATGGCGTCGGAGGATGCCGATGAAACCTGGACCTCCTATCACCGAATTTTGGAACGCCATTTTTATAAAGGGAAGAAAAACTCCTGATTATGTTTATCACTTTTGAAGGTATAGAAGGATCAGGCAAGACCTCCCATGTCCGAAGCACGGCGGAATTTCTTCGGGACAAAGGCCATGAATGCATCATCACCAGGGAGCCCGGGGGCACGCGAATCGGCGAAAAAATACGGGCGATTCTCCTGGATCCTCTAAGCAAAGACATGGGGCCGCTGACCGAGCTTTTGTTGTATACGGCGGATCGGGCCCAGCATGTGAGTGAACGTATTCTCCCCCTTTTGGCCGCGGGCAAGACCGTGTTATGTGATCGTTATTTTGATGCAACAATGGCCTACCAGGGATTTGCAAGAGGAATCGATACGGGCCTGATCGATAAAATACATGGCCTTTTGTTTGAGAATTTAAGGCCGGACTTGACCATTTTACTGGATCTTCCTGCTGAGATCGGCCTTGCCCGGGCTTGGAAACAGATCAACAAAGGAGCGCGAAACAACGAAGAGACCCGGTTTGAAGAAGAGACGTTGTCATTTCACAAAAAGGTACGTGCCGGATATCTTGAAATTGCCCGTCTTGAACCGGAACGCTTCCGGATCATCGATGCTTCAGAAACAGAAAAGGACGTTCGAGAAAAAATTATCGAGACTTTGTCCGACGCAATAAAGGGTTTATTCTAATCTCAGATGAACATGCAATGCGTCGCCAAGGGGAATTTTTAACTATAGTTACGACGGAACATCGAAATAATGAGTTATTCTATTCTTGACGCTATCGGCAACACACCCATTGTTGAAATCAGGCATCTCAATCCAAATCCCAATGTCACCCTGCTGGCAAAGCTGGAATATTTTAATCCGGGGGGATCCATCAAGGACCGGGCCGCATTATTTATGATTGAAGACGGGGAAAAATCCGGCGAACTGACCCCCGGGAAGACGGTCATCGAAGCCACCAGCGGCAATACAGGCATCGGCCTGGCGCTGGTGTGCGCCGTGAAGGGCTATAAACTTCTATTGACCATGTCCGAAGCCGCCAGCATTGAACGCCAGAAAATTTTAAAGGCCAGGGGGGCGGATATTTTACTGACCCCCGGGCACCTGGGAACCGACGGTGCCATCGAAGAGGTGTACCGACTGGCCCGCGAAAATCCCGACACCTATTTTATGGCCGACCAATTTAACAATCCCGCCAACTGGCAGGCCCACTATTATGGAACAGCCCCTGAAATATGGGATCAAACCCATGGAAAAGTCACCATGGTCGTGGCCACCTTGGGGACCAGCGGCACATTGATGGGTCTGACCCGGCGGATGAAAGAATATAATCCCGAGATTAAGATCGTCGGGGTCGAGCCGTACCTGGGTCATAAAATTCAGGGGCTGAAAAACATGAAGGAAGCGTATCGCCCTGAGATATTTGATAAAAAACTCTTGGATGAGATCGTGAATATCGACGATGAAGACGCCTTTGAAATGACACGGCGCCTGGCAAAAGAAGAAGGGATCTTTGTGGGAATGAGCAGCGGCGCCGCCATGGTGATCGCCCGGAAAAAAGCAAAAGAGATTGAAAACGGCACCCTCGTGGTCATCTTTCCTGACGGTGGTGAACGATATCTGAGCACCACGCTCTTTGCAGTGCGGGAAAAGATCAGCCTGGCACTTTTCAACACCATGAGTCGGAACAAAGAACCCTTCGAACCGCTCTTGCCGGGCAAGGTCTCCCTGTATTCCTGCGGCCCAACTGCCTATGCTAAAATGCATCTTGGACAATGCCGGCGAGTTGTCTTTTCGGATTTGTTGTGCCGGTATCTCGAGTTCAGAGGATATGACGTCACCCATATCATGAATATCACCGATTTGGACGACAAGACCATCCAAGGCTCCGAAGCAGCAGGGATGGAACTGACCGAATTTACGGCCCGGCATATCGAATCATTCAAAGAAGATCTAAAAATTCTGAATATCAAGCCAGCCACGAATTATCCCAAGGCCAGCGAACATGTCCACGACATGGTGTCGTTGACGGAAAAACTGGTCAAAAAAGGCATGGCCTATGAAAAACTGAAGTCATTGTACTTCGATATTTCCCGTTTCTCCGAGTACGGCCGTCTGTCCGGGATCGATCTTAATAAAATCAGGCTGGGGGCTACCGTAGACTTGGACGAATATGAAAAAGACAACCCCAGAGATTTTACGTTGCTGAAGCGTTCCAAACTCTCCGAACTCAAAAGGGGAATCTTTACCAAAACTCATTGGGGCAATGTGCGTCCTTCCTGGCATATTCAGTGCGCGGCCATGGCCATGAAATACCTCGGAGAAACCTATGATATTCATGCCAGCAGCCGTGAACTGGTTTTCCCCCATCACGAAAACGAAATCGCCATCGCCGGTGCTGTGACCGGAAAACCCCTTGCCAGATTCTGGGTGCACTGCGACCGGGTACTCGTCGGCGGCAAAAAGGTGGACGAACAAGGTGCCGGGCAAACCCTGTCAGATCTGACCGACATGGGATACTCCGGCAGGGAAATCCGGTACTGGCTGATTTCAGGTCATTACCGAAAACCCATCACCTTCGCTGAAAACCGGCTCGAAGATGCAAAACGATCCTTAAGACGGCTCGATTCCTGCATCAACTCGCTGATTCACATCAAGCCGGGCGGATCGCCCTTTCCCGAACTGGATCAGTTATTGTATGACATTAAGCAGGGATTTATCAGTGCCATGGATGATGATCTCAACATATCGGCGGCCATGGCATCCATATTCAAAAATGTCAAAAAGATTAACATCCTGGTTTTTGAAAAACGATTGGACCCGGACGATGCCTTGAAAATCTTAGATGCGTTTCGCAATCTGGATGTTGTTCTTAAGATTTTTGATTTTGAAGATGCGGTCCACGACCCCGAGGTCAAGCGACTCATCAAGGAAAGAGACCAGGCCCGGCTGAAAAAAAACTACCCGCTTGCCGACATGATCCGGGATCAGCTCAAGGCACGGGGGGTTGCCCTTAAAGACCCCAAAATAGCGAATTAACGTCTGAGCGGAAAGTGATATTCAGGCAAAATTCGAATAGCAAAATCTTTGCCCCGCTAACGAACGCAAATATTTAATGCAAAACATGATTTAAAATTCTAAGAAATTCGGAAAAACAACCATGAAATCCATATACTTCCCCTTTACCTATATTCCTGAATCCGCAGGGAAGACCCTGGCTGCCTGCTTCGGACAACTTGCGGTGTATCAGATTTCCGGCGAAAAAGTACCGGAAGACATGCAAAACCTCGTCAAAGAAGGCATCATTGACATACGCATTCCCATGGAGATCAGCGGCGAGCTGCTCGATAACATCTATAACGACTACCGGGTCTGGTTCGATACCCATCAGGGAACCGAAATCACTTTTTTAAAGACAATGGCCCATAAAATCCCATATTTTGACCAAAACGCATCTTCGCAAATCAGGGCGGAGATCAAAAAAACCACCCGACAGATGCCGGCTCGGGAAAAATCCGATCCGCTGTTCAATGCCGGACTATTTCTCCACATGGCCCAGGAATATGACCTTCAAAATGAAAGACTGTCTCGAGATTTAAGGGATATCGGTACCATGGAAGCGGATTTTATGAAAGATCTCAAAGGAGAAGAGGAAGATGTTCAATCTCGTTCGATGACGCATAAACCAATTGAGATACAGGACCCGGGCCGATACATGACGGCTGAGCGGTTAGCGTCGTGGGCATCTTTTATGCTGAAAGACCCTCAAGATTCCGAAGTGTTTATCACCACCAGCCGCGCCGTAATTGAACACATTATCGATATTTGGCCTGAAACAAAACAGATCAACCGTGTCGATGCCCCCTCTTTGAGAGGTGAGCAAGATGACGCGTGGGCAAGCTGGCGGTATGAACTCGTGAAGTCTCTTGAAATGCTGGCCATCCAATCCCGGCCTGCCGGTGTGGATGACCTGATGCCTTTCACTGAAGTTTCCGGAAGTGAAACGAACTTTTCTCTCATACTCTTCATGGTACCCGAAAAAGCGCCCCGTGAATGTTTTGCCGGCTTTATCGATGCTGATGCGCTCCGCGTTGATTCGGCGAAAACAAGCTCCCGCATGACAAGCACACTCATCGGCCTAGTTGAAGAGAACTGACATTACGGAAATCATAATTATGGTTTGGATGGGGTGATCGGACCAGGCTGTTTTTTGGGGCCGCTGCCGGGCTGCGGCAAGCGGCTTTTTGGGGTCGCATTGTACTGTTTACCTTTTTCAGGTGGTGGGTTCGGGGCTGTGTGTTTCGGAGGGGCGGCCACATGAGGAAATTCCTTTTCCAGTCCTTCCAACTGCTCGGACACGCTGATATGAAGGGCGCTGTAAGCCTTTTCAAGAGATGTCTCCATTACTGCAATTTGGCCTTCGCTCATAATGATGCGCTGCAGTTCCGGTATCTTAACCCGCGACGTGGCTTTGAGATAGACCGGTTGAATGAAAAGAATGCTCTTTTCTATGGGCAGGATAATCATTTTGCCCCTCGCCACCGACGATCCGGCCTGATCCCAAAGCGTGAATTGCTGGGCGATATCCGGATCCTGGTGGATAAGGGCATCGATCTGGTCGGGTCCGTAGACCAGTTCGCCTTTGGGAAAATTATACAAAATGATCTTGCCGTAATTGGGATCATCGCACCCAGCAATGGCCAAGGCCCTCAAATTGTCTCTGCCTTTTGGAAACATGGGCAGCAGCAGCAGAAAATCCAGCCGGCTGGGATCGATCAAGTCCAGGGTTAGATAATAGGGTTTTGTCGGCAGTTCATTTTTACCCTCCATGTTCTCCGCATAGGTCCAGACGTCCTCCTGCTGGAAGAAAACCTGGGGATCGGTTTGATGGTATTTGGCATAGATGGCCATTTGAATGTCGAATACATCTTTTGGGTAGCGCACGTGAGGTTTAAGTTCAGCCGGCATTTGCGATTTATCTTTAAAAAGCCCCGGATAAATACGCTCGTAAGCCCGGATTATGGGGTCTTTTTGGTCGTACACATAAAAGTCGACGCTGCCGTTGAAGGCGTCGACCACAATTTTTACGGAATCGCGAATATAGTTGAAAGAAGAACCCCCGGATTTATAAGGCGCGGAGTCCGGATACCACGGCGATGTCGTGAAGGCATCGACGATCCAGTAAATCCCTTTGGGCGTCACCGCCACATACGGCGTATGATCCAGTTTGAGATACGGCACTATGTATTTGATGCGATCAACAATATTGCGCCGTATGAGAATTTTACTGTCCCGCCTGTATTTGGTCATAAAAAATATATTTTTATCCCTAAAATAGTAGGCGAACAGCAATTGTTTAAAAAGCGAGGAAATCGGTATGCCGCCTTCACCCTGGTAGTCGGCCATCACGTTGCTGTTGCCTTTGGGATAATCCATTTCGCCGGCCTTGTTAGGGGCGATGGCATAAGGGTATTTATTCAGGCCATAGTAAATCCTTTGCTGATTGATGTTCAGCCCGTATTGGGATTCGGCAGGTATGCCGTTGAGAAACCATGTCATGGTTTCGCCGCCGGTCTGACTGGCCGGCGTCATGACGACGCCGTAACCGTGCGTGTAAGTCAAATGCCGGTTGATCCAGTTTTTCGCCCCGGGGGGTAAGTTGTCGTAATTGACTTCGCGCGGCGAAAGAAACACCTGCTGATAGTTGCCCGTTACCGTGTACCGCCCCACGTTGACGAACGGGAATGTGTAATAGGTGCGCAGTTCCTGGAGCTGCTTGAAAACATAATCCAAGGTTTCCGCATCCCAAACCGGGATATTGCGAAGTACGTTTTTGACCTGGCTGACCTTATAGTTCATCGGAAAGCGCTGATAGGAAAAATCTCGAATATCCACATGGGTCAACTTGTAAGCCTCCAGCGTCGCTTGAATGTTTTTGGCGATGTAGGGTTTCTCTTTATTCACCTCATTGGGTTTTACAATGTAGTTTTGGATCAATTGCGGTAAATAGGTTGTATAGCGCACCGACAAGGCGATGGCCAAGAGAACGAGAAGTGCGACAAACAGTTTGTAGCCTTTTCTGAACTGGATGACGACGACCAGCGTGACCGCTACCGCAGCCAGCAGTGCGAGGGAGCCCCATATAAATGGCAGGATCACGTTTATCTGGACATAGCCGGGTCCGTAAAAAAGTGGTTCGTGGCTCGTATCGTAAAGCAATGCATAGCGCTGGAGCATGAAATCCCAAATTTCGATGCAAAAAACGATCAGAACCAGGATGCTTAAGTGCCATTTTGCACCGCGACCGAAGTGGAGCGCATGCTGGGTCTGCAAACGATTTTTCGCCATGTAAAGGACAAACAGTCCGATCAAAAGGATGAGAAATGCGATCAGCAGCCATCGCTCGATAAGAATATAGATGGGAAAGGAAAACAGGTAAAACGAAACATCCTTGCCGTAAAACGTATCCAAAACGCCCATAGACGGTCCGAAGATATAGAAAAGAAATTTCTCCCAATTGCGATAGAGCGGCAGGGCGATGGGAATGCTCAGAGCCAAAGAAAGGGGAACATAGAACATCAAAGAGCCGGTCTGAAACGCCTTGTAAATTTTGCGATAGGTTTTGCGCGGTGCATCGTCGATAGGTGGAGGGGACTTTTTCAGAAATCTGGAGGCAATCCAGAAATTTAAATAGAAAATCAGGAAAAATACCAGCGAAACAACGGCAAAGACGATGTAAGGATAGAGTTTACGCTGCCAAAAGTAGAGCTCATAACCTAAAGAGTAGTACCAGAAGATGTCGACCAGATCGTCTGCAAAGATGATGCTCAGGGCCAGCAACAACAAAATAACAAGGGCCAGAACGCCTCCCGCGATGAGCCATCGCCTGGCACTTTTGCTGCGAACTTCTTGATTTTGCATATTTATCCGTGCTTCCCGGGTGTATTGAATAAAAAGTCGTGGAATGACGATCGGCTGGTAAGAAATTCAACTGGAATATTCAACCGGTAAACCGTCCTCGTTTTTGCGTTTTACGTTCCGAATGTATATAAACATAAAATTGTCATATATTATTTTGGGTGTCAATGACTATTGCACGATTCACCGTGCGCCTGCGACCTCGATTCGTTGTTTCACTTTTTATGCATGGGCCAATGCTACTGAGGACGCTTTGCGATCATTGCTATAATAACAGCGGAAAATACCTCTATATTTTTCTGGTTGGAAAGTGATGCCGCGGTGCGTAAAATTCCACGGTCGGGTTTGGACCTGGACTCTCGCTTTTCAAGATAGGTTAAGGAACAGGAGAGTGTGTCATCCGGCCGAACAGGGTGGCGCATATGAAGATCATCGAAACCCAGCGCCGCCATCGATGCGGTTCGCCGCTCACCATGTGTGCCGAACCACGATAGAATGGAAAAGATATGCGCCGAACAGGCAACGAGTCCTCCGAAGACGGAAGACACCGCCGCTTTTGGGTCAACATGAAAATACCGCGGGTCCCAGCGACGGGCGAATTCGATGATCTCTTCTTTTTTAACCTGATATGTTATAGACTTAACCCATTTTTGCCCGACTTCGACATCTTCAAAATACACAATGCTCATGAGAAACGCGCTCCTTTTTCAGCTTCTGCTTTCACCTTCCGCGTTGATGATCTGCTCACCCAATAATAATAATAAAAATCAAAAGAAGCAAGTTTCCGGGATTGGGTAAAAATACGATATGTGGATGGCTTCTAAAAAACTTCTCTCCAATATCTGAAAAAGAAGTTGAATGGCGGCATCAACGGATCGACGTTTTTGATGCCCGCCGCAAGTCTGGGGCCGGAAACATCCGAATTCGCGCTTCCCACTGAAATTAATAATCCTGTATGGGTCTTGACTATCCGCATCACCGGTTTCGAAGGTATGCCTTGTCCGATGATCACTGTTCGATCTTTACTCGAATCACGATCAAAATCCACAACAGGTTCACCCGTTAAATGATTCAGCGCATACAGTGTCGCTTCGTCTCCCGGCGAACAGGGATCGCTTTTGGGTGTATAGGTCGTAATATAAAACGTTTTGTTAAAAACCATTCCTTCCGCAAGGGCCTTTTCACCCACTGCTTTGCTGTTTTTATCCACCAGCCGGATATACCACCCTTGATCGGCAACGCCATTTAAATCCGCGTCTTGTGATGCCATCAAATCGGGAGGCGAGGCATTTGGGTTCGTGACATCCACCAAGTTCCGTAGACAAACGGTTCCACTGACACACCCTTCGTCGAGGATGCCTTGACAGGAATGGGTATCTTTCACACCGGCGATGATATCCGGGGCCATGGAAGAACAGGCCAACGAACCGTTGTTACAGCAGGCGTTTTCTCTGTCACCGGTTCCCATAAAAACCATATCAAACCCTTTTTCAAGGGTAACGGTCGGCGGGTAGAAAAATTTTCCGGCATTGTTTCCATCGGTTTTAAAGAATATCCGTCCGGTCCAGGAGTTGATGTTTTCATTACAGTTCGGAAACGCCAAAGGACTGCCCCGGCTGTTGACAAAACCCGCAAACCGCCACATCTGACCGCCAAGATCGCCCACATATATTTTATCGACAAAGCCGTTGTCATTTTCATCGATGACGGCAACCGAGCTGGCAAAGCTGTATTTCATGCCGGGTAGATCTGAAAACTTTTTTACGACAGCGCCGGTCAGCACGTTAATTGCGATAACGGCCTTTCCCGACAAATTGTTCTCACTGTACCCGCCGCCGACAAAAAATACGGGCGTCCCAATGGTATCGCCGTCCGATGTTTTGACCAGACCAAATCGAGGCTCGGACCAGGTTTGGCCCATTTCCGCAATGACGGTTGTAGGACCTGCTTTTCCGGGTTCGGCATCATCATACGAATGGGTCCGCCAGAGATATTGCGGAACAGAAGGATCCGTCACATCCAGGGCAAAGTAACCGAATCCCCCCTTCCTTTCGCCGCAGACAAGAACAACTCTATCTCCGTCCGCGGCATCCACCACACCGTCTTTATCGATGTCTTTAAAGTAAATTCCGGGGGGGGAATCGACATAGGATTGATGAACAAACCCTTCTGTCATCTCTTTTAACCGGGGCAACTGATCGGGGGGAATAAAAGCCCACTCCTCTGTGCCGAAATTCATCGGGTCGGTTCCCGAATGCTGTGCGACATCCAAAACCGCATGAAGCATCCCGTCGTTGGCGCCGAAATACACCATGGTTTTGGAGGAATTGTCTGCATATCTGTACCGAAAGACCAAAGGTTGACTGTGAAGGACGTCTCCGGTAATGACGGCCCTGTTTTCAGTAACATCACCATCGCCGTCATCATCGAAGACATCCGCCCCACGGACCCAGTTGATGATATCCCCGGGACTTCGGAGCGGATTTCCCAGGATGGCCGCCGTCAAACCAGCATTATCGGATGAAAATGCCTTCAAACCGTTAAGATACGTATAAATGTGCCGGCTTGCGTTATGAATGTAATTGCTTTTGGTATCATCGGCCCAGTCCGATGTCGCCCAGTACGGCCGGGCATCTTCTTTAATGGCGCCGTTAAGTTGTGTGGCGATCCTCCCATCGGCGTCGACAATCCGGTTG
>JAJDND010000217.1 GCA_022340885.1 Desulfobacterales bacterium
GCGGAACGGCATCTGACGCAGTAGATGCGGTGAAATTGGAAATCCCGCAGGGTTTCAAACTTTTGAAATTAGAAATGTCAGAATACCTTAATAATTTTGATAAAATAACCATTTCAAAAATTTGAAACGCTCAGCTTAGGTAAAAATAAAAGATGAACATTGGTATTATTACCGCGGAAAATTACCATTATCCGCCCACCAGGCGATTGACGGAAGCAGCTGCCGAAAAAGGGCACCGGATTATCCTGGTGGATCCTGTCTATGTATGGCCGGTTTTGATACACGGCAACCCTGACTTGGAAGGTGATTTAGCCCATCCAATGCCGGATGTTGTTTTGCCCCGCCAGGGCGCAACGGTCAATGATTCAAGCTTGAAACTGGTGCCGCATCTTCATCAAATGAAGATTCCGCTGGTGAATAAGTTAAATGCCATTCTTTTATCAAAAGATCAGTTTCTGACCCTCCAGGCGCTTTGCGCCGTTCAACTGCCCATTCCGGATACCGGATTTATCAATTCCATTGAAGGATTTCACACGGTGCTGGATCGATTGGGCGGGTATCCGGTGGTTTTAAAACAGGTTAGCGGACGCGTGGGAGAGGGGGTGTTTTTGGTCAAAACCGAACACCAGGCAAGACTGATCCTTCATAACACGTTAGTGACCGGCAAGGGGATGCTGGTTCAAAGATTTATTCCGCCGGAAAACAGACTTGATGTTCGCGTTCTGGTAATCGGCGGAAAGGTCGCCGGAGCCATGCAACTTGCGCCAATTCCCGGAGACTTCAGATCAAACTTTCACCTGACCCAAAAAAGTTGGCCGGTGGACCTGCCGCCCGAGTGGGGCGACATTGCGCTGAAGGCGGCAGAGGCGCTCGGTCTTGAAATCGCCGGAGTGGATTTAATTGTTGATGACAAAAAAAGGGCGCATGTCATTGAACTCAACTATTCTCCGGGTTTCACTGGCCTGGAGGCAGCGACCGGACTGGATATTGCCGGCCGAATCATCGCCTATGTCGTTGAAACCTACGGGCCATAATGGTTACTTTCCAATTTTGAGCTTTATAGAAAAACTTATCCCATTTTGCCACTAAGGCGCTAAGACACAAAGAAAAAATAATAAATATATCCTTTGTGCCTTTGTGGCAACTATTTTGGGCCCAATATGTCTATCTTGATATACTATGTCTGAAATTTATTTCTCCAATTACCGGCTGGAAAAAGACACCCACTATTTTCTGTACATCGGATCCATCAGAAATTACGGTCTGAATTTATATCTAAAAGAAGCGCTTTCCAAAATTTACCATCGTCCGTTTGATTTCATCTCAGTTGTTCAGGATGTTTTTGCACATTATCCGTATCCCAACTTGATGGTTGTCAACCCGCTGGTCAAGGATTTTTCCAGAACCCACGGCAAAAGCGGGAGCTGCAGGCTGATTACCAAAGATTTTATGTCCTGCGTATCCGCCGACCCGAATGTCCAGCAGCTGGTTGAGCAGTTGATGAAGCGCCAGCAAAAGCTATACATCTATATGTATCAGAGCGTGCCCGAAATGACTTTGAACCAGTGGCCGGGTGTCGTGATTATCGGGCCGGACAGTCAAATTTCCGAAAAGGTGAACAGCAAAATATTCCAGTACAAATCCTTGGAGGGACATTTCCCCATACCGGATTATCGGGTTTGTGCGGGGTTGGAGACTCTCATCAAAACAACGGATCCGCTCTGGGAAAAGTGGGCGGATGGAATTTTTGTCAGCGAGGAATACAGCGCCGGCGGACTGAAAAGTATTGTGGCCCGCAGTGCCGATGATATTTTAAAAAGATTCGGGGATGAACAGCAGAATTATCTGATCAGCCGGTACATCCCCCATAAAGATGACCCCACGGTGCTTGGGGTTGTTGCCAATGAAAAGGACATTTACATTGCCGGCGCTGCCGATCAATTCATCGAGAACGGCACCCGTTTCGTGGGTTCTGCCTTTCCGTCGATACATAAGAAAATGGTAATGACCCAGCTCGAGCAGTATACCCGAAGGGCCGGCCAGTGGCTTGCCCGTGAGGGGTTTCGAGGCATGTTCGGTTGCGATTACCTGGTGGATTCTATGGGACATATTTATTTTCTCGAGGTCAATGCCCGGAAACAGGGAACCGCCACGGAATTCTGCTGCACCCTTGAAAATACATTGCCCAAAAATTCGGCGATGCCGCCGGAGCTGGAGTACTATGCGGTTTTTCAGGAAAAGTTCCCGGAACACACCGTTGAACCGCACAACAATTCCAAAACCATTCATTGGGGTACCCACAATTACAAGACACCAGGCATCATTCATACAGGGTCGACGATTTTTGAACATCGTTCCGAACGGGATGCATTTCGGCGATTCACAGGAAATCGTACGGAACAGGAAATTTTAATCCTGGATCATATCGGTCCGAACTTCGTTGTGGCTGAAAAATCTTTTCTGGCCCGTATTATCGCCCTTGGAAAAGATCGGGCCGGTGTTTTAAAGGGACTTGGCCAGGGCAAGAAAGATGTCGAATCGACCATCATGTAAATAATCCGGGACCAAAGGACCCCAAATTGCTTCCCTGGAGGGGATTGGCTTTGTTGAGAGTTTATCCACTTAATGAAATTCCAAATAACAAATCACAAATATCAAAAAAATCCCAATGACCGAAATCCGAAACTCCAAACAATAGATAGATCTTACAGGTTTTGGTCATTTGATATTGGAATTTGAGAGTTGTTTGTGATTTGGTGCTTGGGATTTGTGATTTTATGAATTCCTGAATCGCTATGGCTATTTTTAGAGAATTCGAAGCTCGAAACTCAAAATATTATCCAACATGTTTCATTTAGAGGATTACAATTACCCTCTCCCCGAAGAACGGATCGCCCAAACGCCGGCGACGCGGCGTGACCGATCCAAACTGCTGGTCATGGACCGGGAAACCGGAAAGTTGACCCATCTTCGATTCTACGATATCTATGACCTTATCGCGCCATCGGATGTTCTGGTGATCAATGACACAAAGGTCGTTCCGGCAAGACTTTTCGGGCAAAAGGAGACCGGCGGAAAAGCGGAAGTTCTGATTATCGATTTTCCGGGCATCGGCAACCATCGGCCCGACCAGGGGGAATGCGTTTGCCGGTGTTTGATTAAAACGGCAAAGCGGCCCAAACCCGGCGCGACGCTCTTGTTCGGCCAAAATTTGAAAGCGGACATCCTCAGTTTTGAGGACGGCATCTTTACCGTCAGATTTTTGTATCGAGGAACCTTCGAACATATCCTCGAGCGGATCGGTCATGTGCCTTTGCCGCCGTATATCCAACGCAGTGATGATAAAAAAGATCGGACCGCCTACCAGACGGTTTATGCCGCTTCAAAGGGGGCAGTGGCCGCGCCGACCGCGGGTTTTCACTTTTCAAAGGGGCTTCTCGAAAAACTCAGGGAAAAAGGGGTGACGATTGTTGCAATTACCCTTCATGTCGGTTACGGTACATTTTCGCCGGTCAGAGTGTCGGATATCAGAGATCATCGGATGCATTCCGAATGGTATTCCATTTCCAGAGATGCCGCCGACAAGATCAATGCATCGAAAAAGGCGGGTCATCGCATTGTCGCCGTCGGAACCACGGCGGTCCGAACGTTGGAATATGCATGTGATGAAAATCAGATGATTGCCGCAGGTCATGGGCACTGTGACCTGTTTATATACCCCGGATATCGGTTCAACATCGTCGATGCAATGCTTACGAATTTTCACCTTCCCAAATCGACGCTCCTCATGCTGGTTTCGGCATTTTCGACGCGCGAAAATTTGCTGAATGCTTATCAAACGGCATTGGAGAAAAAATACAGATTTTACAGCTATGGAGATGCAATGTTTATCGCATAATTCGGATCACCCGATATAAAAAGATTTTTTATCACGAAAGCACGAAGATAAGAAAACGCGAAAACGTTGATTTTTAAATTTCGTGCTTTCATCCTTTCGTGTTTTCGTGATTCGATTTTATGTTTTAACAAAATAGAGTACAAATGATACGACTCAGGAATAACAAACTCTAATACTATGTTCAATTTCAAGATCGTTGCGGAATCGAAAACCACCCGGGCAAGGGCCGGAATTTTACAGACCGCTCACGGCGAGGTTGAAACACCGATTTTCATGCCCGTAGGGACCCTGGGTACCGTTAAATCGCTCTCTCCCGAGGAGCTGAAAATCTGCGGCGCTCAAATCATTCTGGGAAATACCTACCATCTCTACCTTCGGCCCGGATGTGACGTGATCCAATGTTTTGACGGTCTCCACGGCTTTATGCACTGGGATGGGCCTATTTTAACCGACAGCGGCGGTTTTCAGGTGTTTTCCCTGGCAAGGCTCAGAAAAGTGACCGATGAAGGCGTGTTGTTCCAGTCCCATATCGACGGCTCCAGTCATATGCTGACCCCGGAAACGTCCATTGAGATACAGGCGTGTTTGGGATCGGATATGGTGATGTGTTTTGACCAATGCATCAAATATCCGGCTTGCCGGCGTGATACCCGGGATGCGCTCGACCTGACCACCCGATGGGCAAAGAGATCCAAAGATGCCTTTGAGAGCGATAAAAACGCCTTGTTCGGTATTGTTCAGGGAGGCATGTACAAAGACCTTCGAGAAATATCGGCCCATGACCTGATGAAAATCGGATTTGACGGATATGCCATCGGCGGGCTCAGCGTCGGAGAACCCAAAGACCTCATGCTTGAAATGGCGGATTTTACTCTGCCGATCCTGCCGGATGAAAAACCGAAATATATCATGGGCGTCGGGACTCCCGAAGATATTGTCGCGATGACCGCCCTCGGCGCCGATATGTTCGACTGTGTAATGCCGACAAGAAATGCCAGAAACGGGCAGATATTTACCGCAACCGGCACCATCAACATCTGCAATGCGCGGTTTAAAAATGATATCGAGCCCATAGACCCGGAGTGCACCTGTTATACCTGCCGGCATTATTCAAAAGCCTACCTCCGCCATCTGTATTTGTCTAAAGAATTACTTGCCTATCGACTCAATACTATCCATAATGTTCATTATTATATGGACTTGGCTCGACGGCTTCGGAAGGCTGTGTGCGACGGACGGTTTGAAGAATTCCGGGGGAAATTTTCAAAGAGCTATATCGTTTAACTAATACCTAAGCTGAGCGTTTCAAATTTTTGAAATGGTTATTTTAACAAAATTATTAAGGTATTCTGACATTTCGAATTTCAATAATTTGAAACCCTGCGGGATTTCCAATTTCACCGCATCTACTGCGTCAGATGCCGTTCCGC
>JAJDND010000212.1 GCA_022340885.1 Desulfobacterales bacterium
AAAATTGGATATCCAAACCAGGCAAATAACATTTTTCCTAAAAAGTGTCCAATGCCAATAAAAATATATACACAACAAGTCATTAGCAGTGGTTTCAAAGCCTCCAATCGGGTTTAAGGTCAAGGCGGACCGAGACGGCCAGCCGCAGGAATATCGGGAATATTTCGAGGATTGGCCGTCTCAGTCCAACACAGAGACTTGTCTGCCTCAGGCGGATTGGGCAAAGAGACCATTTTGAGATGGCTTCTGATATATCATGAAAGTTAAGTTTTCGATTCAGAAATGAGCAATTTTTGTTCTGATCAAGGCCGCACAAGGGTTTGCGGCGAGGCGTACGTCTGTACGTCGCAGCCAGAAACCCGCGGAGAACGCAGATCAGGATAAAAAGGGCCATTTCTGGATCGAAAACTAGCAGATTCTGGGGAGTTGTTGTCCTGTCAACATATCAATAATCCTGCTCCCGCCGATCCGGGTCTGCATGACCACCTTGCCGAGATGATCGGAAACTACTTCCCCGATGATGCAGGCATCTTTACCATAGTCATCTTCCTGGATGGCCGAAAGAACGTCCTTTGCGCATCCGGCATCGACAATGGCGATGAGCTTTCCTTCATTGGCAACATAAAGGGGATCGAATCCCAAGAGCTCGCAGATGCCGGCGGTTTCGTTTTTAAGGGGTATCTTATCTTCATGGATTCGAATGCCCACATTGGATTTGCCGGCGATTTCATTCAAGGCGGTGCCCACACCGCCGCGGGTCGGGTCTCGAAGCACATGAATGGCCTTGCATTTGGCAAGCATTCGCGACACCATATGATTCAACGGCGCGGTATCGCTTTTTATGGGTGAATCGAAGGCCAGGCCCTCGCGCTGCGTCAACACGGTCATGCCGTGATCGGCGATGGTCCCGCTGAGAATGACGATATCGCCGGGTCGGGCATTTTGACCGGAAATATCCACCTCGTCGGGAATGATGCCGATACCCGACGTATTCACAAATATTTTATCCGCTGCACCCTTGGGAACGACCTTGGTGTCTCCGGTGACCACTTTGACATTGGCTTTTTCAGCCGCCTGGTTCATATCATGGAGAATCTTTTCCAAATCGCCCATGGAAAAGCCCTCTTCGATGATCAGGCCGACACTGACATACAGGGGGACTGCGCCGCACATGGCCACGTCATTGACGGTACCGTTGACCGCAAGATCTCCGATGCTCCCCCCTGGGAAAAAGATGGGGTCCACCACATAAGAGTCCGTGGAAAAAGCCAGGCGCTTGCCTTCGACGTCCAATATGGCGCCGTCATGAAGCGCTTCGAGCATGGGATTGTCGAAAAGCGGAAGCATCAGATCCGAAACGAGTTGGTGGGACATTTTCCCGCCGCTGCCGTGGTCCAAAAGAATTTTATCTGTTTTCATTGTTTACCCTTATTCACACGCTTTTCTGAGTTGGTCGATTTTAAAGTTTGCCGGCCCGGAGAAACAGGCAATGCCCCGATGAAATATGCGTTGCATTTCATTGGGCAGGCATTTCGCGGGTGCGACAGCTTTCTGTTCATCACGGCTTCCTGGCGATGTCAAGGGAATTGGATATAATTGGATAAAGAAACGAATAAAATCCTGCCGACTCCAAGATAGTCTCTCGGATATTGCGCAACAATGCGCAACATATTATTTGCTTATTATTGCTCGATGTCAGGGGATTGGGGAAAAATCAAGGCGACTGCTTCAAATTATAACACTTGCGATCGCAGTGTTTCTCTATGGCCTTAAAGTCCTTATCATTGTGAAGAAGGGGGATGTCATTTTCTATAGCGACTGAAGCGATCATACAATCCACGGATTTTCGAAATGTGATACCTTTACGATGCAGGCTCCGGTAAATTTCAGCAGCATTCAAAAAAACAGAATAGGGCATTGGCAAGAAAAGTAAGTTATTGAAAAGATCTTTCGTTTTTTTGAATTCGGAATTTCTCCTAATTCCTTGGAGTACTTCAGTTAAGACAATACCGCAGATGCATATGTCTTTGCGATTTATTATTAAGTTTTCTAAAGCAACAACGTGGCTTGAAGATCGCGCAGCAAAAAAAATCGATCCAAACAGTAGTATCAACCAATACCATCATGATTCACATCCGCGACGCCACTCATCAAGATTACCCTTCCAGCCAACATTGCCTTTGAGTTTTAGAATCTCAGTTTGGGCTTCGTGCCTGAGAAGTTCTCGCAAGGCATGATCAATCAAAGCTTTCTGGGTTTTAATACCTGTCGCTTTCATGCAGTCTTTCGCGAGTTTTTTATCAAGCACAATATTCGTACGTTTCATTACGGAACCTCCTCGAACATTTTATACACATTATATCAGTATAAATGTGTAATGCAAACGTATTTTGAAGGTAACGATAAGCTAACCCGCCGTGCCATTAACTTGTCCGTCAGGGCAGCCGACGTTCTCCTGATCAGGTTAAGCGCATAGTCGACGATTTTCGTATTGAGGATAACTTAATGAAATTTCAGGATATTTATAAATCTATTTGATCAAACATTCACTCTATAACGTGTGGTGAAACAATATAGAAGAATTGATATGTTTGTCTGCCAACTCTACCAAGTGGCGATGGTGCGTGAAAAATAGTACCTGCGTTTTAAGAGATACATCTGCAAGGGCTCTAAGGGTGGCCATTGCCCGATCGTTATCAAACTTAATTAGAATATCATCAACGATAAAAGGAATCGGTTCATTTGTTTCCAGGTATATTTCAAGTCCAGCAAGTCTCAATGCTAAATAAAGCTGGTCTGTTGTGCCGTCGCTCATCCCTTCTACCGAAACAATTTCTTTGGCTTTTTGCCGTACACCGACAATCACAGGCTGGCCTTTGTCGTCATACTCCGCCCGTATCCCTTCGAATGATCCGCCGGTGATCTGTTTGAATAGGGCGGAGGCATTTTTCAATATCGGGCCCTCGCTTTTTTCTCGGTACCGTTCTATGGCCATGCTCAACACTTTAGTAGCGATTTTCAGACGGGCATAATTTTCGATGTCGTTTTCAAGTCCACCCAAAAGTATCTGAATTTCTTCCGCCAAATCGGCTGCTCGGGCACTACCATCCATTTTGCTAAGTTCGGTCCGTTCGCTTCCGATGGTTTGGTCCAGACCGGATTTTTCATGATCCAAATTTTGAATTTCCCCATCCAGTCTTTCAATTTCGCCGACAATGCCATCCGGATCTATAGCGGCAGCCTCCTTTAAAAACTCATCCAGCGTGGCTCCGGCAGATAACTGGAGAAGGTTTTGGTCCGTGGCTTTTAAATCGGCTTCGATTTGCCGTCTTGTGTCAGATCGCTTTTCGGCTTCAGGGAGTTGGTCGATCCTTTCGCAAAACGCTTCTTTACGCATACTCTGGAGCTCAGCATCAATTTGCATAATATCCTCGGTCGCTTGTGTGACGCGTTCCTGCTCCTTTTCAAGCTGCTTATTAAGCGTTTCTTTTTTCGATAGCGAGTCCCGGGACTGTTTGAGTCTATGTTGCAGTTCTAATGCTGCTTCATCAGCCGGCCGCGCGGTCAGATCAATCGCAATAACCTCCACAAGACTGTTGACCTTTCGTCTGAAATCTTCGGTATCACGATCGATACCATAAATACGTTTTTGCAAAATCTTTGCATCTTTTAGTTTGTCGAAAAGGCTCTTTAACTCCTCCATAACGGCAGTGGCCTGACCGGGCAGAGCCTCGGCTTCAAGTCCTATGGGTGCAACGGCACATTCCCACTGGGTTTGCCATTGTTTCAGCTCCTGTTCGTTTGTTTTCAACCGCGATTTGGCCGCTGCCAACTCTTTTTCCTTAAGTGTTTTGTCTCGTTTAAACTGCTCGAGCTTTTGCAAAAGCTTGGTCTCATCGTCAATGATCGTTTGTGCATGCGTTATCAGATTGCTCAACGAGATCTTTTCTAAATCTTCAGCCCGGCTAAGGGTCTCTATACCTTGAATCAATTTTGTCCGATGTGTTTCAATGTCTTGTTTCAAGGCTTCGGCTTTTGTCCGGCGAACATCCATATCCTTGGCTTTTTGGATTAAAGCATGGAAATCCTGTATCCATCGCTCCATTTCCCGAGGTGTCCGCGGAGTTATTCCAACGTGTTGCCATTCTTTCAACCATTCATCGGTAATGGCGTGCTTTTCTTTTTCTACGGCTTCGAGATCTTTTTCTAGCTGTTGAAGGTGTTCTCTACCGGATGTTTGATCGACCAGGAGTCTTGCCTTGGCGGCAACGCGATCGGCTTCCCGTCGCAACCGGTCAGCAATTACATCGGCCTGTTGCAGGTTTGTTTCGAAGGTTTCAGCGATGTTTGTTGAACCCGGGGCTGTTTTAATGTAGTCTTGAAGCTCCTTTTCAGGGGCTGGCTCGTCTTTTAGTTTGCGCGATATGAGCTGCCAACCATGATTCCGTATTTCTCGGGCTTTCTGAAGGTCGATTTCGGTAGGCACCTCCTGCTCTAACCGATGGGCCTCGATTTGTCGTTCCGCCTCGGATAGAGCGTTTCGGGCTTTCTTGATTTCCGTTCCGATTTCATGCGCTTGCCTATCGGCTGAATCAAAGCGATTTTCAAAGAATTGGATGGTTTCTATCGATGGAACAGACAAGCATTCCAGTTCTTCCACAGAAATATCGGCAAACCCCAATTTGACGATCGCTTGGGAAATTGTCTTCAAGGCAGATTGAATTTCATATAAATCGGATTTGTTCTGCTTTTCGAGAGGTCCATATTCCAAAGCTTCTTTAAGAGTTATCGGCAAATTATCAAGGGGTTGCGGCTTTTTAAGCGAGCTTAGAACCTTATCAAGTTGATCAGTTTCTTGGATTAGTTCCGGCAGTTTTTCGCGTGTATCTTCGATTCGAGTGATAAGTCTTTCATATTTTACGGACAGCTCTTGTATCCTGACCGTTTCCGGCCTTTTAATTCTTAACTTCTCAGCTTCTTCCAATGTTAAGTCATCGCGAAGATTGCGCAGTATCTCTTTTGCTTCCCCTTGTAGCGTATCGCGGCGGGTTTCTAATTTGACGCGGTCTTTAGATGCTTTACGTTGGATGCCCAACTCTCGGTGCAGTTCTTCAATGAGATCGGCATTGTCCAACAAACCAGGTATAATATTCAGTTCCGATATGACTTGTTCCGTTGACTCGATGTTGTTCAGAGCCTGTGTTTTTCCTTTATCGGCGATTCCAAGAGCGGTTAGCAGTTCACGGCGTTTTCCCGGAAAATCTTGTGGCAAGAGGGCTACCGAAGCGTAGTTTTTTAATTCCGCTGTAAGTACTCGGCGTTTGGCAATAAGCGGAAGCGCTTCCCGGATTCGTTGAAAGCGGCTCAGTTTTTTTTGTTGCGCAATGAGTTCTGTTTCGACGATGTCTTTTCGTGCCAGTGCAGCACGCAAGAGTTCATCATGTTTGACCCATTCTTGTCCCGGAAGCTGGGCTTCCCGTAGTTCTTTGCGATTGTTTTTCAACCGGCTCAAAGCTCTATTTATTTTTTGTTTTTGTCCGGATGGTCTGAAAAGTTGATCCGCCTTTTCCTGAATTTCATTCTGAAATTCCCGTAGATTGACGATTCCCGAGCCTGCTGAAAAAACGAGCCTCCCGACTTCGCCTCCGCCTCTGATAATGTCTTGGCCGCCTTGAACCAGATCTTCATGACCAATACCGAACATCGTAGCAAAAAGGTCGGCATTAACGCCACTAAGATGTTGTTGTAATTCCGTCTCCTCTAAAATCGAATCGTCGTCTGCCGTTCGCAAAGTATTGACTCTTCCTTTGCGACGAACAAATTCAGAAACCCGTCCTTTTGATGATCGAATTGTTGCTCCGAGCCTCATTTTTGAATACGGATGAATAAAATTATCTGTTGATCGCTCTGGTATTCCATAAAGTAAATATCTTAGGGCTCGTAAGGCAGAACTCTTGCCTGCTTCGTTAGCTCCATAGATAAGATGAAAGCCTTGCTGGCCTCCGCTTAAGTTTAAAGTTAAGTCAGTGAACGGCCCAAATGCCATCAATCGCAGTTCGTCAATCCTCATTATGCGATTCCCTTTTTCAGCAATCGTTTAATCAACATGGGCTTTGCCTGTTTTAACAGATCTCCGATCCAATCCGTATCGTCAAACTGTATTTTGTCCGAACCACTTTTAAGCTCTACAGGCAGCTTCTTGTCTATTTCAACCAGTTCCGAAATTAACATTCGGCGAGCATCCGTGTTATTGATCAACTCATCAAAAAGATTCAGAAGTTCATTAATAGCACCGCTTGTCTGATCGGGGAATATATCAGATGCGGGTTCAGTGATGTTGAACTTGGTTTTTTCCACCCAGACCCTTCCGGTTCCTATTTCAAGAGATGCTGCCCTAAATTCGTTTGTCCAGCGTTCAACATCCGACAAAATATCTTCATGGGCCGCTGTTTCACCTTCAATGATAATGCGAGCGGCCGTCGGCATTCCTTGGTTTTCAGCCAGAAGCTGTTCCAGTTTGTGGCTGAAGCTGTCTACGATGTCGTAGCCGCTTTCAAATTCATGGGCGTTCACATTTATAATTTCCCATCGAACGACGTCGATAGGTTTGAATTCGATCTTCGGACGACCGTCGTGGTTTACCGCCACCAGCACACAACCTTTGGGGCCAGTTTCGCGGATATGTCTGCCCTGGGTATTGCCCGAGAATAATACAAACGGGTCGTCCAAAAGCACTTCATGTCGGTGGACGTGGCCAAGAGCCCAATAATCATATCCTTTACCGCGCAAACCTTCCAATGAACACGGTGCATAAGGTTCATGCCCTTCGCGGCCGGTGGCACAGGTGTGAAGAAGACCGACGTTAAAATACCCTTTTAACGCTTCCGGATAGCCCTGCGACAGGTCTGTTTTTACAAATGGACTTGGAAAACTCTGCCCATGTATGGCTACATTAAGTTTTTCAAGGCGAAACGTGCTTGGCTGTTTAGAGGGAAACAGCATGACGTTATCCGGCAGGCGAAGCGTCTTGGTAATCCTGCTGGCCGCGTCGTGATTTCCTGCGACAATGAACACTGGTATTCCGGCGTCACGGAGCTTGGTCATCTGAGAGACAAGATAAAGACCCGTATTGTAATCCTTCCAGTCTCCGTCATAAAGATCTCCGGCAATCAATACAAAAGCGACCTTTTCGGAAATCGCCAAGCGAATGAGATTCTCAAATGCTCTCCGCGTTGCTTGTCGAAATTCCTCAACCGGTGCGCCTTCATATAGATCGAGGTTATGGAGCGGACTGTCTATATGAATATCAGCAGCATGTAAAAAGGTCAGCATGAAATCACCAGTAATTAACCTATATCGCCTGTGACATGGAAATGGAGCGAAAACCTTCCGGAGCACCCATATGCGGTAATCCGGTCCTTAGTATCTATTGGAATTCACTTGCTAAAATCAGTCCTAAAGTCTTCTCCCGGATGGTCGGTAAGAATCGCTCTGCAAAAGGAGTATACTTCGCTCCTTTCATTAAATTGAAGGTTTATACACCTGGACACTCTCTTGTTCATTTGCGTCGTTCCTTGCAACGATTGCAATAGCGGGCTCGGTCGCACTGAGATTTATCGGTTGATGAGGAACGCCGGCAGGTATAAATATGAAATCACCTTTCTCATTGATGACCGATTTTACTAAATTATCACCATATAGCGTCTTTACTCTACCCTTCAGCATATAAATCGCAGTTTCATAACCTTTGTGGAAATGAGGCTCAGCTTTTGCTCCTGCTGGTATGACAACCATGTTCATAGATATCGCAGTTGAGCCCGCGGAAGCTTCAGAAATTCCAATGTAATTTGGAAGTTTCTGAATGGTATCCGTAGTAACTTTCGGCTTTACAGTAATAATTTCATCTTTCATATTTTTCGCTCCATGAGATTACATATGTGCCCAGCGGCCTTCGCACCGGCCATTCTATCAGTCGGACAGTCGCAGTTTTTTACGAAAAACCACGATTTTCATGCTGTCTGCTCAAGACGGATGTTACCCAATTAATTTATCTGTAATTGGCTGCCAGGTGATTTCCTGGCAAACTGATGCCGGATGACACATCAATTGGCGGAGCGTTTGCACGCGGCGACGGTTTTCGTTTTATATCCCAAAGCCACAAATGCTTGAGTATTTTTTTTGATTGCATCATCATGTTCGATAAAGGCAATTACTCGCATGGCCCCCTGGCACCGGGAACAGCCTTCTTCCCCCTGGTTAAAACCATACTTATCTTTGTCGGCATTTGCCATTAAAGCAAAAACCAGCATCACCGCAATCAGAATCGCCGGAACACGCCTTATACTCTATTACATTTTCCTGTCTGTCCCGGCATCTGCCATTAAAGCAAAAACCGGTACCACCGCAATCGGAATCGCCGGAACACGCCTTATACTCTGTTACATTTTCCTGTCTGTCCCGGCATTTGCCATTAAAGCAAAAACCGGTACCACCGCAATCAGAATCAGCGGAACACGGCAATGGTTCTGCTGGTTTTGTTTGAGTCACTTCCTTATCGGAAAGCCTTGCCTCCATTCCGTAACGGATTCGGTTAGCTATTGTGTTGTTTACCTTAACCGTAACATATGATTCCGAAGTCTGTTCAACCCGGCCGCAAGTGATCTCTTTGTCTGAATCTGAAGAAGGATAAAAGCATACCTCAGCATTCATTACAAATCCGTCGGCAATGCTTCCGTTAATAAAGATGAGTCCTTTATGTGCATTAATCCGTGTAACTTGTGCGGCCATGGCTATGCTTTGAAAAGAGGTTAAAGCGATGACCATAACGGCCAGAGAAAAAAGCCATAAATTGATGTTTTTCATGAGAACCACCTTTCTGGATGCCTCTTGTTTGTTTTCGTTCATATTCTAATCAAAATTAATATTTACCTAAGCTGAGCGATTGTCGAGGTTGCCGCAGATACAAGGAAGATGCCATTCCGCTATAGTTAACTATGCGGGACGGCATCTGACACAATAGGTGCGGTAAGATCGGGAATCCCGTAGGGTTTCAAATTTTAAAAAATATCAATAGATAAAATCCTTAAAAAT